>WFQZ01000036.1 GCA_015486785.1 Thermoflexales bacterium | reverse complement strand
GGCGGCCGCGGGGCCGGAGGCGCGGCGGGGGGCGCAACCTCCTCCGGCGGAGCGACTTCTTCCGGCGGAGCGGCTTCCTCCTCCGGCGAAGGAAGCGGCGGCTGCGGGGCTTCCGGCTGCTCCGGCGGCTCAAACGCCACCTCCGGCGATTCCGGCGGCGAGAGGGTCAACAAGTCCTGCAAACCCTCGAACGCCGTTTGGTGGATGCCCGGAATGTCGCGCAGCTCCTCCAGGCTGGAAAATCCGCCGTGCTCCTGACGGTAGTCCAAAATGCGCTGCGCCAGCACTTCGCCGATGAACGGCAAGGCTTCCAGCTCCTCATACGTCGCCTGGTTGAGATCCAGGGGCGTGACCATCGTGGTAGTTTGATCATTTGCTTCCATTGTGGCACCTCCTAAGGCACGAATGCACGAATCACGAGGTGATCTTACTGTATAGCGAGGGCAAAGTCAAGAGTTGCGACGCTCTCTAGTTGCGACGCACTTTGGAAGTGCGTCGCAACTTGATTGATCGGGCACGCTATGTTACACTGGGAAAAATCACGTGCGCAAGCGCACCATAACTTCAGGAGGTAACACGATGGGAACTTTGTTATTGCGTCACGCCACCTTGCTGGCGACGATGGACGATCAGCGGAGCCGCATTCCGGACGGCGGGATTTTCGTTCGCGATCAGGTGATCGCGGCGGTGGGGCCAACCGACTCGCTGCCTCAGACGGCGGATCGGGTGATCGATGCTCAGGGCATGTTGATCCTGCCCGGCCTGGTCAACACGCACCACCACTTGTATCAGACACTCACCCGCGCGGTGCCGGCGGCCCAGGATGCGATCTTGTTCAAGTGGCTCAAGACGCTCTACCCGATTTGGGCGGGGATGGACAGCGAAGCGGTCTATGTGAGCGCGAAGGTGGGGCTGGCCGAGTTGATGCTTTCGGGCTGCACCACGGCGGCGGATCACTTGTACATCTACCCCAACGACGTAAAGCTAGACGATGAGATCCGCGCGGCGCAGGAGATCGGCATCCGCTTTCACGCCACACGCGGCTCAATGAGTCGCGGCGAAAGCCAGGGCGGCTTGCCGCCGGATCGGGTGGTGGAGGATGAATCATTCATCTTGCAGGATACGCGCCGGGTGATTGAGCAATATCACGACGCGCAGCCTTACGCGATGTTGCGCATCGTCGTCGCCCCGTGCTCGCCCTTCTCGGTGACGGAGGACTTGATGCGGCAATCGGCGGAGCTGGCCCGCAGCTACGGGGTTCATTTGCACACGCACTTAGCGGAAACCAGCGACGAGGAGGCTTACTGCAAAGCCACCGCCGGAAAACGCCCGGTGGCCTACGCCGAATCGCTGGGCTGGCTGGGGGATGATGTGTGGTTTGCCCACGGCGTCCACATCAACGCCGAGGAGATCAAAGTGCTGGCCGAGACGCGCACCGGCATAGCGCACTGCCCTTCGAGCAACATGCGCTTGGCTTCGGGGATCGCGCCGGTGCGGGAGTATCTCGATGCGGGCGTGCCGGTGAGCATCGCCGTGGACGGATCGGCCAGCAACGACAGTTCGCATCTGCTGGCGGAGGCACGCACGGCGATGTTACTGCAACGAGTGCGCGGCAATCCCGCCGGGCTGACCGCCGAAGAAGCCTTGTGGATCGCCACGCGCGGCGGGGCCGAAGTGCTGGGGCGGGACGACATCGGTCAACTGGCCCCGGGGAAGGCCGCGGACTTCATCGGGCTGAAGCTGGATACGCTGGGCTACGCGGGCGGCGCAGTCCACGATCCGTTGGCGGCAGCGGTATTCTGCGAGGCGCAGACGGTAGACCTCTCGGTGATCAACGGAAAAGTGGTCATTGAAGAAGGACAACTCCGCACCATTGACCTGCCGCCGGTGATTGAACAACATAACCGCATCGCCCGGCGGCTGGTCAACGGAGCATAAGCTCAACCGTCGGATCGCTCAGGAGACGTGCTCATCTAGCCAGGTGAGCACGTCTTGGAGCACGGTTTCGCGCCCCAACTCGTTAAACACCTCATGCCGGTAGCCGGGGTATTCGTGGCGGGTCTTATCCGTCGCTCCGGCGAAGGCGAAGAACGTCGCGCTGGCCTCCGGCGGGCACAAGGGATCATCGCCGCCGTGGACGACGAGCAGCGGCAAATCGGCGGGCCATTCCGGGGCGTGACGCAAGACCCACTTCATCGTGCGTCCCATCTCCGCGCCGAAGCGGGGCGTGGCAAAACTATGCACCAGCGGATCGCTGCGGTAAGCCCGCACCACCTCAACATCACGGGCCAGCCCCTCGGCGTTCAACTTCGTATCCAGCTTGAGCCGGGGCGCAATCGGGGAAAGCATCTGCCCGACGAGCACCAGCAGCGGCGACGTATCCCGTCCCCACTGCAAGGCCGGGCCGGAAGCGACGATCCCCCGCAATCCCTGCGGAGCATGCAACCCGTAATCCAGCACAATCAAGCCGCCCAAGCTGTGCCCGATCAGAAACATCGGGGCCTGATCCACCTGACGCACATGCGCCAGAAAGGCGCGGACATCCTCGCGGTACTCGCGCCAGCGGTTGATGTGCCCGCGTTGGCCGGGGGAACGGCCATGGCCGCGATGATCAAAACTGTGCACCGCGTACCCGTGTGGCACAAACCACGCCGCGAACCGCTCATAACGGCCACTGTATTCCCCGAACCCGTGGATCACGGCCAGATGGGCCTTCACCGCCCCATCATCCGGCAGCCAATGCTGCGCGTACAAAGTCAAACCATCGTGTGTTTGGAACTCATCCTCTTGATGCTGCATCTTGTCACCTCCAAGATTACGATGTCCCCAGTTTAACCCTCCGCTTGCGGAGAGCAAACGGAGGAGCTGAACCGCCGCTACCAATCGCGCAGCAGCAAGGGCAAGAAAACTTTGCTCCCGCGCAGCGGATGAATCTCCCCGGTGCCCACGATGCGCGGCATGACCTCTGTGGCATCGCCGGAGACCAGTTGCACGTCATTAAGAAGCAAGGATGCGTCTTGCGCCGTAAGGAGTGTCAGGCTGATCACGGCCAGGCTGCCATCACCGGCGGCGCCAGCACTCGCCCCGTAGCTAAATGCGCCAAAGACCAGACGACCATCCGCGACCGCTCTCGGCCCCAGCGACACAGATTGATTGCCGGAGCTATCGAGGAAATGCCCCAAGCTGACGTCGGTCACGGTGAGCACGGATGAATCGTACAGCAAATCGAACTCAAAGCCGCCCAGATCGACCGCGCCAGAGATGACGACCGACATCGTGAAAGCATCTCCCGCTTCCGCCTGCGCCGTAGACGGTTCAAAGAGCACGTCCGGGCCGCCTTGCAAGGGGCGGGATGCCGGGCGGTCACAAGCCAGCGGGCCACTTGGACATATGTTTCCCCAGGCCGCAGCGACCTGCATCACGTCGGCCACGTCAATATCACCGTCACCGTCGAAGTCGTAGGCGGAATCGTACCCCGAATCACCCGATTGCGAGTTCCAGCGGCTGGCAACGACCATGATGTCATTGATGTCAACGGTGCAGTTGCGGTCAAAATCACCGAAGGGATAGTGAAACACCCGGATTTGCCCGCCTTGCGGATTGGTGGGGATCTCATAGTTCAGAGTGTCTAGCAACTGCGGGTTTTCAAAGGCCAGCGTGGTTGTGCCGGTGGCTTGCAGGGTGAAGGTGATGGTAGCCAGAGTGCCGGTGCCGTTCGCGCCGCTGCCGGTGCCGTAGCTGAACCCGCCGAAAGTGACCCGACCGGCGGTATTGTCAATCTCAGGGCCGAGCGGGGCGATAGACCGCCCGCTGAGGCCCAGGAATTGACCAAGCGTGACCCCGTCCACGTGCACCACCGCCGGGTCGTAAGTGATGCCGAACGCGAAGGCGGCCAGATCGCTCACCTCCTGCACCATCACGCTTACGACCACGGGGCCTTCGTCGTCCCCTAGCAACACATTGTCGGGCGAGAAGACGAGTTGACGCGGCGTAGTGGCGGGATTGGTGACGGTGTAGGCGTGCGTCAAGGTGCCCAGTTGGGTGTCAAAGTTGGTCACGGTGGCGGTGTAGACGCCCACCGTGAAACCCGCCGGAACTAAAGCAGTGAGCTGCGTGGGACCGGCGACGCGCACCGCGCTCAAGGCAGTTCCGTCCAGCCGCACCGTGGGCGTGGGCACAGCCTGGAAGCCGGAGCCGGTGAGGGTGATGACGTGGGAGAGATTACGCGCACCGGAGATCGGCTCAACGGCGGTGATGACCGGCGGGGGCAGCTTGTCCACAGTGATGCCGTCGTTAGAGCCGACCGCGCTCCAGTGGTTGGCTCCGTTGCGGGCCTGGACGTTGATGTAGTAAGTCTCGCCATCGGCCAGGTTGATCCCCGTGCGGGTGGCCTCGGTTACCGTGCCCACCGAGGTCCAACCGACCGTGTCGCAAGCACCGGAGGCCGAGCCGATGCAGTATTGGTACTCGGCGATGCCGGTCTCCGGGTCCTGGCTGCTCCAGGTCGCGTGCAGCCGGTCAAAGTAATGAGTCGTCGCGCCGTCATCGACCACGGCGGGGGTCTCAGGCGGCGTAAAGTCGTCCGGCGTGACGTTGGCCTCGTTCGACCAAGCGACCTCGTTAAAGTCGGTATCGAGGACCGAGTACCTGTAATAGTAAAGCACGCCGTTGGTCACATCGGTGTCGGTGAAGGCGGTGGTGACGAACATGCCGCCGCCGATCTGCTCGTAGGCGGTGTTGGTATAGGGGCTACGGTAGAGCAGATAACCAGCCAGGTCGGTGACGTCGTTCTGCGCCCAGGTGAGCGATACCTGCCCCACGCTGGCGGCGGCCTCCAGCAGCACCGACTGCGTGCCCGCCGTCTGGATGACGAAGGAGAAGCGGGTGTCATCGGGGATGGGCATACCGTCCGCGTCCTCGGCGCCGCTTACCTTGAGCGTGTTAATGCCATCGCCGGTGTCCACCGTCACTTCGTAGGTGCCGACCCAGCGGGTGGAGCTGATCCACGCCCCGTTCTCAATATCGTGCTGGGTGTAAGGATCGTCCACGCCAAAGGTGACGGTCGGCGTGATGGCGGTGTTCATGTCCTTGCTGAAATCGAGAGTGACGGTCATCGTTTCCGCGCCGATGGGATCGGGCGGCTGGGTCGTGACCTGCCACAGGAAGCCGGGCGACAGCGGCTCAGGAGTGGAAAGGAATGGTTGGAAGAACGCTTCACCCGGCTCGAAGTCGGTCCAGTAGTCAAATATCTTGCCATAGCGAATTTCGTTGGCGTCGGTGGTGCCCCAGTAGTTGCTCTGAGCCTGCACATCCTCGCGCCGGTTCTGATAATTAGATAGATACAGCTCGTAGGTACTCTCATTGCCCAGGATGTTGTTGTGAGTAAAGTCGAATCCGCCGTAAGACATCACCGTGTGGCCGGGCGACAATCTGCTACAGTAAGCATTTGAGCGGGCCTCGTTGCCCGTCAAGGTGTTGTATTGGATTATGGGCGCGGCCTGGTAAAGAACCTGGATAGCACTGCCGCCGTACTCCGCATAGTGCGCCGGATCATAGCCCGCGGCATCAATGTTGCGGCTCAATTGATTGAAGCGCAAGATCGTCCCCTCCCCCATGATGCGAAACCCGCCTGTCCCGCCGTTACATTGGTGCGATTGGGCCGGCGCCAAGTTTCTGAAGATGGAATTCCGCTCGGCCAGCAGCCAACCAAAGCCATCTACGGTGATACCGCCTCCTCCATAGATATCTGCTTGATTGTACGAGACCTCGTTATTGCTCAGAATAACCACCGCATCGCTGCTTGTTTGCAGAATGTAGATACCGCCCCCCGTAGCCTCGGCACTGAAGATGTTGTCATTGAAAACGTTGTGTTTGAAAGTGAATCTCCCGCCAGAATCCAGGAAGAGGTACAAAGCGTGGTTCGTATTATCGGAAAGCAGGTTTCCCGAAAACACCAGCGTTTGGCTGTTTTCTGCTGTCCCCCGATCAACAATGACCACTCCCTCGCGCTCAGTTTGCCCGCTGCGGATGGTGCCGTTGCTACTGCGGAAGGTGCTATTGGCAATGTAGGGGAAACTATCGTCAATCAGCAGTCCTCCCCCGTATTCCAACACCACATAGTTGAGGATGCTGCCGCCCGCATAGGAGTCATCCTTGTCAATCAGTAACAACCGCTGCTCGCCGGGTGTGCCGCCGGACACATCCACAAGGGCCGCGACGGTGGCGAGCTTGCTGGCGTGAGGCAGGGCAGAGACGTTGGCAATCGCCGCCACCGTCCCCCCGCCGGGGAGAACGTCGCCGACCTCTACCAGCGAGACTGGCGAGTCAGTGTCACTCATCACGATGCCATAGGTAATGCCGCTCGTGCCGGAGAGATTGGCATTGTAGACGATCTCCAGGCCGGTGGAGACGTAGGGGATAGTGCCGGTGAATTGGAGCGTGCAACCGCCGGGGGCCGGGTCGCCGTCGCCCACAATGCGCACTCCGTAGGCCGAACTCTGAGAGCTATACAGGGCAGGGCTGAAGAAAATCCCCCTGGCGGAGGCCATCCCGGCTTGAGCGGTAAACCACACATCCTTCCAGGCATCTGAAGCAGTTGAGACAACACGGTCTTGTATCGTAAAGGTCAGTACGTCCCCGTTTGCCAAGTCATCACCATCACAAAGCCCACGATTGCCCTGGTACAAGTCAAGGCCAGGATCATAGTCCATCCGCCGGAGGCAGGAAGTGGAGGTGCGCTCTACAACAAAGAAAAGATAGTCACCGCCATCGCTCAGATAGGGCACACCGAAATCAACGATCTCGGAAGCAGACCCGATTCCGTCCGTGAGCACAGGATACACACCGGCTTGCTCCTGCCGGTAGACAAAGATGCCGGGCTTTGTCACCAGGCTGTCGGTCAGCCAGTAAGTGGCACGGAAGGCCACGTCGCCCGCCTCATTGGCGGTCACATAGTTGAAGGTGGTCAGCGTCAGCGGGGTGGTGTCGTCCATCTCCACATCGCTGGTGGCAGCCACCTTCTCCACACCCAGTTCGTTGCCAGAAAAGACGCCCTGCCCGCCGTCGCTCAGGTCGGCGATGAAGGTCACGTTACCGGCGTTGGTCAAGTGTGCCTCGCGGAAGCCAGTAAAGGTTGCGCCACCGGTATCAGGCGCGGTCTCCCCGGCAGCGACGATGGGCAACACGTGGCCGCGCAGCCAGCGGAAGAGGCCCGCGCCGGTCGTGCTGCCGCTGATCGTTGCCCCAAAGACGATGTCACCCGCTTCATTCATCACCGCCGGCGTGGTAAAGGTGATGAACTCACCGCCCAGCGGCGTCGGGTCGCCACTCCCCACCACAGTGGTGATGATCGGCGTGCCGTCCAATCGCGCATCGGTGGCAGTGTCGCCAAAGACGATGCCCTTGAAGTCGCCAGGTTGAGGGGCGGGCTGGTTGGAGGTGAAATAGATGGGCAACTCGGCGGTGCCACTGGCGACGAGCGTGCCTTCGACCTTGATGAACCTATCTGGATCGAACTGCAAGCGCGTGCCCGGCTCGATGGTCAGCGTGACGCCCTGCTGCACCAGCATGTTCTGCCTGACGATGTAGAGATAGTCGCTGTGCAGGGTCATGCTCTGCGTGATCACCGCCGGGAAGAGCGGATCGGGAATCTCGATGCCCCGCTGCACCAGGAAGGAGAAACTGGCCGTTGTGGTGTACGCACCGCCATTGGCGCTGATGTCCAGGTCAAAGTCTACCCGGTGGTTGTTGGGCGCGGTGGTGGTGAGCACCACCTGGAAGGGCGTCGCCGTGTTGCGCGTCGCGGCATAGGCCGAGATGTCGCCAAAGGTCGCCGTGTCACTGATGATCGTCACATAGGGGTCGCTGCTGCTGAGAACGGCGGTCGTCGTTAGCGATTCGGCCCAGTAGTTCTTGAGCTGCATAGTGATGGTAAAAGTCTCCCCGGCGTCGGGGAGACCGTCGCCATCGCCGCCAGCGTCACCGTAGAGGATGCTGTCGTCCAGCAGAACCACGTCAGGTGTAGGGACGACGGTTGCCGCACTATAAGCATTGACGCGACCAGATCCCACGGCGGTAAACGGATATGATGCAACATAGATCGGGTCAGCCGTCTTGATGATCTGCCCGCGCACCATCTCCTTCGACCAAGTAGGGTTCTGGCTCAGGAGCAACGCTGCCAGACCGGAGACGATGGGCGCGGCCATCGAGGTGCCGGAGAGGCTGGCATAGCCACCGCCACGGAAAGTGGAATAGATGCTCACCCCCGGCGCACCCACATCAGCGTTGACGCCGTAATTGGAAAAGTCGGCGCGGTGTTCGGCCACCAGGAGGCAACTCAAGGTGACTGGGTCTTGCCGGACACAGCCCGCGTCCGTCGCGCCGACGCCCAGCACGTAGGAGTAAGCTGCGGGGTAATATGGCTCGGTCGCCCAAGGCGTCTTGCCATAATTGCCCGCCGCCGCCACCAGCACCGCCTGGCCGTAGGCATTGGCCAGCGTGTCCTCCAGCAGGAGCGACTCGGCATAGGAGCCGAAGGACATGTTG
>WFQZ01000035.1 GCA_015486785.1 Thermoflexales bacterium | reverse complement strand
TGGTCCGATTCACTCCACCACGCGCTCCTCACCCAGCTAACCGCCACTCACGGGCAGCTCCCCGCCACCTTGAACCCTTACTTCCCCGTCCCGCTGGGCGAGTACCATTTGGGACTCTACGCGCTCACGGCCACCCTGCAATGGCTGGCCCAAGTGCCGGCGCATACCGCGCTCCTGTGGACCGCGCAAGCCCTGAACGGCCTGTGCGGCCTCGGCGTCTACCTGGTGCTCGACCGTCAGAGCGGCAGGAAGGGCGCGGTGATCGGCGCGGTGATCGTCGGCTTGCTCTCCCACCAACCGGCGTTGTACGTGAACTGGGGCCGCTTCACCCAAATTTCAGCCCAAGCGATCCTGCCGATCGCCTGGCAAGTCACCAGAGAGATCATCGCCGATCCATCCCCGCGCTCCTGGCCGCCGCGCGGATGGCAAGCCCTGTGCGCGGCGATGCTCACCGCCGCCGTCGCCCTGCTCCATTTCCGCGTGGGCATCTTCTACCTGCTCCTGCTCGGCTCCGGCGAAATCGTCGATCTCTGGCTCGCCTACCGCAAGCGCACCACGCGCCACCTGCTCACCCAACTCCTCATCGTGGGGATCATCGCCCTGCTGCTCGCCACGCCGGTACTCCAAGCCGGTCGGCTGATGGTCGAGAAGGCGACGCACGCCGCGCCGCAAACCACGGTCACTTCGGAGGACCAGGCCCAAATCACCCAAAACTACTTTGAGTTCCCCTGGCGCACCGTGCCCTACCTCGTAGCCCATCCGTGGCTGCTCTACCTCACGGGCCTCAGCCTGCTCCTCGGCCTGGCGGCGTTGGATTCCCTCGCCTGGCTGATGCTGCTCTGGACCGCCGAACTCATCGCCCTGGGCAACCTCTACCGCCTGGGGATTCCCGCGCTGCAATTCATCACCAACCTGGGCGCGATTCTCATCATGCTGTACCTGCCCCTGGGCATCGTCATCGGCGCGGCCACGGAGCGAGTCACCGCCTTGACCCGCCGTCACCGCCCCCGCTGGAATCTCGCCCCGCCGCTGGCCGCTCTGGCCCTGGTCTCAGGATTCGTCGGCAGCCATCTGCGGGTGATGGAACTCGAACCGTACCGCTACTTCGTCACACCGGCGGACATCCCCGCGATGCAGTGGATCAAAGATCACACGCCCCCGGATGCCCGCTTCGCCATCAACACCTACTTTTGGCTTCCCCAGGCCCCGCACGGCACGGACGCCGGTTACTGGATTCCCTACTTCACCGGGCGGAGCACCACCGCCGGCGTGATGATCAACCACCTCGGCTCGCGGGAGTACGTGAACAAAATCACGCGCCTTTCCCACGCCGTGGAGCAATTGGCCACGCAAAACACCGCCGCCCCCTTGCAAGAGCTGGGCGTGGATTATGTCTACCTCGGCAAAATGGGGAACTTCGCCGCCCCGCCCCTGGATGCGGCGCAATTGCAGCAGAACCCCGCGCTCACCTTGGTGTACAACGCCGACGGCGTGAGCATCTGGCAGATCAAGCACTAAAAAAGCCCCAGGCGGACTATCGGCCTGGGGCTGGCTGATTCACACCCTCACGCTTGGGCTACTAGCTCCCCATACGCGAAGAGATCTCCGGCCTGATAGATCGCCATCTGCACGCGCGAAAACGGCTGAGCGCGATACGTGCGCACCCCGTTGAGCTGAAGCTCCCCGGAACCCAAGTCAATGCTCAGCACATCCCCATTGCGGAACGTTTCGGCGTGGCGGGAAAGCGAGGGAAACGTGACCACGGCCAACCCGCTGTTGATCGCATTGCGCTTGTAGATCGCACCGAAACTTTCCGCCACCAACGCCCCCACGCCCAGCGACAAGAAACAATCCACCGCCTGTTGGCGCGACGATCCGGCCCCGAAGTTCCGCCCGGCCATCACAATGTCGCCGGGCCGCACACGCTGCGCGAAGTCCTCCCAGCCGCGCAGATTATCCAGCGCGTAACGTCCCATCTCCGCCGGATCGGTGATGTGCAAATAGCGGTTGTGAAAAATCATATCGGTATCCACATCGTCATAAAGCTGCCCGTGCGGGTCTCGCAACACCCACAACTTCCCGCTGATGTGTGTCGGCTTCATCGTTCGCCTCCGTAAATCTCCCCGGCCAGCGCACACCACGCCGCCGTCACCGGACTGGCCAAGTACGTTTCCCCCGGCCCTTGTTTGCCGGGGAAGTTGCGGTTGCTGGTGCTGATATTCACCTGCCCCTCCCCGGTCATCCCCAAATGGCCGGATGCGCACCCGCCACAGCCGGGGTTGCTGATGATGAATCCGGCCTCAAAGAGCGTCTCCAGCACCCCGGCCTTGAGCATCTGCGCGTAGACGCGCCGCGTGGCCGGGACGACCGTCGCCATCACGTGCGGCGCGACGTGCTTCCCGCGCACCACCTCGGCCACCGCCGCGAAATCCTCAAATCGCCCGTTGGTACACGACCCGATGAACACACTGTCCACCCGCCGACCGGCCACCTCGCGCACCGGCTTGACGTTGGCCGGACTGGGCGGGCAAGCGATCAACGGCTCCAACCCGCTCACATCCAGCGTCACCGTCTCGCAATACGCCGCGTCGGGATCGGCGTACACGCCGCGCACCTCAGCTTGCGGCTGACGCCGCCGCACCCGCGCTTGCGTCCACGCCAACACCTCCGCCGAAGGCGGAACGAACCCGATGATTCCGCCCATCTCCGTCACCTGGCTGGCCAGCGTGATGCGCCCCGCCAGCCCCAACGCCTCGACCGCCTCGCCGTAGAACTCAATCGCCCGACCCAACGCCCCGCGCGAACCCAGCCGCCGCAACACGGCCAGCGTCAAATCCCGCGCCGTGCAGTTGGCGGGCATCTGTCCTCGCACCACCACGCGCATCGTTTCCGGCACCTCAATCCACGTCTTGCCGGTGCGGAAGGCAAACGTAATATCCTTGTCGCCCATCCCCTGGCCGAACGCCCCGACCGCCCCCATAATGTTCAAGTGGCTATCGGTGCCCACAAACGTAGAGCCGGGATAAGCCAAGCCCTCCTCCAAAGCCACGTGCGAGCCGATCCCGGCATTCACATCATAGACGGTAATCCCTTGTTCCCCGGCCCAAGTGCGGCAAATCTGCTGGTTGATCGCATACGGGATGTTGCTCGGCGGCACCACCAGATCAAACGTGAAAAACGTCTTCGTGCGGTCGGCCACCGGCGCATCCCCGTAATGCCGCCGATAATTCCGCACCACGTTTGGCCCGGCGAAATCCCGCGCGGTACGCGCATCCAAACCCAGCCAAATCACATTCCCCGGCTCCACCGGCACAGAGCCATCGCTATGCGCCGCAAAAATCTTCTGGATAATCGTTTGTCCCATTGCTCACCCCAACTTGTCCTTTGTGCTCGTCAGAGCAGTTACCCAAATCCTCGAATTGTCTCTTTATGTAGCGCGTGGATGTGCTGCCCAACAACCCCGAGGTAAACCGCCCTCCGCGTCCGTCACCACGACAAACAACGGCTTTCTCCCACGGGGACACGCCCCCCACAGTCATCCGACTTGGGGCGAGCGGTTATGCGAAATTGCAACGCTTGCAGCAGCGACTTGCCACGTCCAGCAAAACATCGCCCACCGCATAGCGCATAGTCGCCACGGCCCTACAGTGCTCCGAGCTAACTCCAAGCATTCAATTTATGTTTGAGCATTATCATCCAGGATTTGTAAATCAATATGTTCCAAGCTATCGAAGTAATCCTTAAGACGTTTGCCTCCAGAGATTTTCTCCACCGTGAGATTGACCACCAAATAGGGGATATAAAAAACTATTGTAGTTAGAGATATTAGTACAAGAAAACTGCCCTGCAAGATACTCTCCAACAATGCAAAGATCAACTCAAGTGCCGCAAATGTCAACCTTACAATTTTAGCAAAAAGAAAGTCTATACCAACAGTTCCTACGTCAATCAGTTTACCAAATACATCAACAAAAGATTCAAAGACGGCGAATGGGATTGCCAACAACCACAAAAAAATAGCAAGTATAACAAATATGCCGAAAGCACCACGTAATAGCAGTACCGTGGTAATAAGCATAGGGACAATAACGAGGCTTTGGGAATATACTGCAATTGTTTTTATGCTTTCACTTTGCATGTCAAGCACATCAGCTCTATACAACGCGATTAGAGCAGACAACACAACTGTAACTATCAAATTGCCAATGATTGCTCCTAAAAACCATGCTCTGGTTTTCCCTTTCAAATTACCCAGGTTACCGTAATGCGTCAGATGTAAAATATCTCCAATGAAAATACCCAGAATAAAAGCTGTGCCCGCCGAAGCAACAATCAAGGGGACGATGATATTGTTTAGCACGTTAGGGATTGTTGCAGTTGTAAACAGCAAGCTATATGTCTGGGCTGCTTGACTTGCATCAGCGTATAAAAAGGCAATCAACGCAACGAACTCTATTAAAGCTCCAATTATTTTTTGCCCAGCATATTTATTATCAAAGACAGAAGATGTTCCCGTACTAAATTCATTGTCACTACTTCTTCCTACAACTTGCTCTATAAAATTATTTGACCAGGACAAAAGCGAATCTTTGATCTTTTTTAAGATATCTCGAATAGTTTTCACAAAATCATCCACAATTTCAATTTTAGCCTTTCTTGATACATTATTTAGTCCCTTTCTTGCCAATTGTGATTTGTCTTTTATTGTTCTGGGGACAAAGCTAGTATACTTACCCATTGTTATTAGAATGAGCTTGGAAAAATCTAAAGCTGCTCCTAATATGAACCATAAAACCAGTATTTCTATCACTTGTGGGGTAGTCAATTGTATATTCATCATTATTCTCCTTAATGTCTTAGAAAATCGGCAATAAAATCCGGGGTTGTTTCTTGTACTGATCTAAAGGGAAAGTGAGGAAGCAGTGCCCCTTTGTCAACAAAGTAATTTCGCCAATAAGTACCTCGGTCTTGGCAAGATATACTTTCCCTGCAATACATCATCGCCACTAGAACTTTTACACCTTCTAAATTAACTGCTAATTCTTCTCCCCTCCTCGATCCGTAATCTTCCATATCAGAGAAAATCACTAAGTTGTAAGACGAGAAAGATTTATTGTCTCTCTCGGTCTGAATTATTCTCGATGCTATATATAAAGCGTTGTAGATATGCGTAGCATGATCTTCAGCTTCAATTGTATAAGTTGATAATGGAATCAATTTCCGCTCCAGGTAATCACTTATAATATGCACCCTCTTTTCATCCCACTCTCTCAATATCTGTTGGTTTGCTTTGTTGGCACTTAATTGCGAACATCTTTGTGAATTTACATCTTGCGCCAATATGACAGATTCACTTGTTGCAGTGGCATTTATTGCCTGCACTGTGACAGTCGCGGACTGTAACTGAGCCTCTGCCGTTTGAGTTGCCATTTGAGCTGCTAGAACAGACAATTCCTTGTGAGAAATTGGGGTACTTGTCGGGATAGGCGTTTGTGTCAAGGTGGGAACAGGCGTCAAGGTGGGAATAGGACTGACAAGATTTGGGGGTTCCAGTGTCGGGACTGTTCCATAGAAAAAACGGTCTTCTCGATCCTCGCTAGCTCCTAACCATACGAGATAGAGTCTATCTCCCGGTTCTATAGACATTTTCAGGCTTTCAACGAGAACACCCAATGCCGATTGTGTAAAATCACCATATGATTTAGACCTGTCAATTAAAACATAAATTAGCTTAGTTTGACTTGGCGATGGCGTCGCAATAGGTGTCACGTAAGGACAATCTGTGGGCGTGATAGTGCTGCTCCAAGATG
>WFQZ01000034.1 GCA_015486785.1 Thermoflexales bacterium | reverse complement strand
AGATGTGTATAAGAGACAGCGGAAAGGCACGCCGTTGATGCGCACAATCTCACCGCTGGGGGCGGGGTTGTCAGGGAAGAAATAATCCGCCGCTTCCTTGCCCAAAACGGCCACCCGCGCCAGGGTTTGATTATCCTCACGGGTGATGAACCGCCCGACGGCGGGTTGCCAGCCGCGCACCAAACTGTACTCCGGCGTGACGCCACGGATCTCTTCTTCCCTATCTTCACCGGGGATCGAAACGCGCTTGCCGGTGCGAGCTGCCGGGGCAACGTGCAGCACATCCGGAGCTAGCGCCGCGTCTTGCAGCGCGTCCACGTCCTTGAGCGTGATGTAAGCCGGTTTTTTCAGCTCCACGGTCGTGGAACCAGCCATCACAAAGAAGAGATTGCTGCCGATGGATTGGAACTGCGCGGTGATGTATTCCTGCACTCCTTGCCCCACCGCCATCAGCGTGATCACCGCCCCCACGCCGATGATGATGCCCAACATCGTCAAGGCTGCCCGCATTTTGTTGGCCACCAAGGCCTTGATCGCCAAGCGCACACTTTCCCAGATATTCACGCCGGCACCTCCTTATCCCATTCCCCAATCACCAGCGGCGGAGCCTGCGTGGGCTGAGCGTAGACTTCTTCCTTTAAGATGCGTCCGTCGAACAGATGAATCGCTCGCTGCGCGTAGTGGGCGATGCGCGGATCGTGGGTCACCAGCACCACGGTGATGCCGTAGCGATGGTTCAAGCTCTGGAGGATGCTCATCACCTCTTCGCCCGATTTGCTATCCAGGTTGCCGGTCGGCTCGTCCGCCAGGATGATCGCCGGTTGGTTGACGATGGCGCGGGCAATCGCCACGCGCTGTTGCTGGCCCCCCGAAAGCTCGTTAGGCGTGTGATTCATGCGCTCCCGCAAGCCCACCGAGGCCAACATCTCCTCGCTGCGCCGCCGCCGCTCTTTGATGCTCAACCCGGCGTAGATCAACGGCAATTGGACGTTATCCAGTGCGGAGGTGCGCGGCAGCAAGTTGAAGTTCTGGAACACGAACCCCACCCCGCGATTGCGCACCAAGGCCAGCTCGTCATCGCTCATCTGGCTCACATCCTGCCCATCCAGGTGATACTTCCCCGAAGTCGGCTGATCCAGGCAGCCCAGGATGTTCATCAAGGTGGACTTGCCGGAGCCGGAAGGCCCCATAATCGCCACAATCTCGCCCTTCCTCACCGTCAACGTGATCCCGCGCAAGGCATGGACTTCGTTCAGCCCCATCTTGTACACCTTGTGCAGGTCGTCGACGTGAATCACTACCTTCTCATCCACAAAGCCCTCCCTAAATTCACGAGACCGCCGGCGTGAACTGCGGCGTGGGCGTCTCGTCGGCGTAATCTTCGCCAAACTCCAGCCGATACAGCAGCCAGATGGCGATCATGTAAGCCACGGTCTTGGGCAACATCATACTGCCCCAAAACGGCTGCCATTCCGTGCCGACCAAGGTCGCAATGTAGAAGGCGAACGAAGCGATGATCGCGTAAGCCGTGCCACGCACCAGCTTAGCCTTGGGACGGGGCAGCTCGCCCGCGTAGCGCAAAAACAGCACGATCACCCCGATCCCCTGTACCAGGAACGGGAGGTTGCGATAGAACTTCCAGCCCGGCTCCGGGCCGCCGAACCAACCGTTCATCGGGCAGAAGATGATCGCCAGGCGCATGATGCAGGCGATCAGCAGCAGCCCCAGCCAGCCGTTCCAACGCAGCGTGAACTTCCGCCGCGCGTAGATGGCCAAAGCCAGGTAGAAGAAGGCCAGCGTGAAGGAACTGGCCGCCATCCCGAACCCCAGCCACCACGAAAAGTCCACCGGATGGCCGAAATAGGTCGCAATCCCCTCGTAGCCGCGCGGGATCAAGTGGAACGAATCCCCAAACGCCAGCGAGAACGCCACCACCACGATCCAGCCGCTCACATAACGGCGGGACGGATGCAGCTTGAGATAACGGCTGAACATCAGCGCGAACATGCTCCACGCGAAGAGCAAATACGAAACATCAAAAACACCTTCCACCAATCCTACAACTGCCGGCATTCCATTCCTCCTGTTTTTTGTTTAGCGACGCTGCCGGGGCGGACGCCCCTGGAAAATCGGCAACGTGCGTGATTCCAGCACCAGGGCCACCGTTTGCCCTTCTTCCAACCCACCGAGCACCTCGGTGAAAGCCTCATTCCGCCCGCCGACGGTGATCTCGCGCCGCTCCGGCGGCTGATCGCCCCCCGGCAACACATACGTGTACACCTGACCGGTCTCCTGGTCGGTGCGGATCGCCCAGTTGGGGATGAGCAACACGTCGTCCCGCCGCTCGGTGCGAATCGTCACCTCGGCGGTCATCCCCTCGCGCAGCACGACCGTCCCCTGCGGCTGCAATCGCACCTGCACCGGATAGGCCACCGTGCCCAATCCGGCCACCGGCAGGATCGCAATCCGATCCACGACGCCCGGCAACGGATCGTTGGGATAAGCGTCCACCGTCACGCTGACCGGCTGCCCCACCGCCACCGCCGCGATGTCTGTTTCGTCCACCGTGACCTCGGCGTAGAATTGCGCGTCGTTCATCAACGAGATCGCCGGTTGACCGTTGGGCGCGGCCAGCCCCTCTTGGATGTTGACCGCCGTCACCGCGCCATCGCAGGGCGCGGTCAGCAAGGTTTTCGCCTCGTTCAAGCGGGCCTGCTCCAAGCTGAGCTGCGCTTGTTCCACTTGAAGCTGCGCTTGCCGCACTTGATCCTCGTCCGGCCCATCCTGCAACTGCTGCAACTGCTGCTCCGCCTGCTTGTAATTGTGGTACGCCGTCAGCCACTGACTTTTGGCCTGCTGAATCTGCTGCTCGGCCTTGACCTGCGTCACGCCGACGTTGCCTTCCGTTTCCATATAAGCCGCGGTCGCTCCGGCGGCATACGCATCCGGCAGATGATAACGGTCAATCTGGTCGTGGACCTCATCGTACATCTGACGCACGTCATCCAGAGCCTCTTGCGCGTGCTGGACGTTCTGCCCGCCTTGAAGCTGCGCCGCCTCCTCGCTCTGCTTGGCGGCAGCCATAGACTGCGCCGCGCTCTGTAGCGCGAGCTTGGCCAAAGCGATGTCGTCCGCATCCGGCGGCTTGGTCAACGTGGCGAGATTGAGCCGCGCCTCATCCAGAGCCAGCTCGGCTTGCCGTACCGCCCGCACCGGCGATGTATCGTCCAGCCGCGCCAGCGGTTGCCCGGCACGCACGCGATCCCCCACCTCCACGGTGACCGAGATCACCTGGCCGGGCATCTCAAACGACAAGTCGCAATCTTGGGCCGCCACGACGTTCCCGCTCGCCAGCACGGTCAGCTCAAGCGTGCCGCGCTGCACCGTTGCCGTGCGCAAGGCCTCCTGCGCCACAGCCTCGGCCTCCCGTTTTTGACGCAGCCACAGCGCCCCGCCAACAACTCCGCCAATGACGATCACTCCTAAAACCCAAAGCCATAGTTTTTTCATACGTTCCCTCATCAAGGATGCTGCAAGTCCAGCTTGAGCGGCTGGCGCGATTCCAGCACCAGCGTCACCGTGTCCCCTTCCGTCAGGCCGGAGCGGACCTCGGTTTCCGTCTCATTGCTCCGCCCGATGGTCACATCCACCCGCTCCGGCGTCCCGTTGACCAGCCGATAGCAATAGAACTGCGTGCCGCCCTCGGAATCATCGGCGCGGATCGCCCAGGTGGGCACCAGCAGCACGTCTTTGGATTCGGCCACGTGAATCTCGATGCTGGCGGTCATCCCATCCCGCACGATGGCCCCGCGCGTGTCAGCAATCCGCACCCGCAGATCGTAGGCCGTCACCCCGCCGACGGTGCGCGAGGCCGGCGCGACGCGCGTCACCGTGCCGGGCAACGTCAAGTGCGGGTAAGCGTCCAGCGTGATGCTCACCGCCTGCCCCACGGCCACTTGCCCCACGTCCATCTCGTCCACCGTGGCATCCACGTACAACGCGGATTCGTCCACCAGCACTACCGCCGGGTCGCGCAAGGGCGGCGTCACGCCGGTGATCACGTTGACCGAGGCGATCAATCCGGCGTAAGGCGCGGTCAACAGCGCATCGCTCACCTGCGCTTCCGCCTGATCCACCTGCAACTGCGCCTTATCCACCTGCAATTGCGCCTGCTGCACCTGATCCTCGTCCGGGCCGTTTTCCAACGTATCCCGCGACTGCACCGCCTGGCGGTAACGCTGATAAGCCGTCAGCCATTGCACCTCCGCTTGCTTCTCCATCGCATCGGCGTTGGCGCGGGCGATAGATTCTTGCGCCTCCGCATCGTGAAACGCGCTCAGCAAGTCCCCTTCCTGGGGCGTGCCGATTGCCCGTTGATAGGCCGCGTAGGCTTGCTCACGCGCTCGCTGCGCTTGGACGCGCATCGCGTTGGCGTCGGCCTGCGTGGATTGCTTGTTCAAGCGGGCCGCCTCCAAAGCCTGCGCCGCGTCCTGCTCCGCCACCTGCGCCAAGTCCAAGTCCTCCTCGTCCGCCGGGCGGGTCAACTTGTCAAGATTGAGTTGCGCTTGCTCCAAAGCCAGCCGTGCTTGCTTGAGCGACAACTCCAACGCCGCCGTATCCAGCCGCGCCAGCGGAGCGTCAGCCGCCACGTGCTGCCCCTCATGGACGTACACCGCCGCCACCTTGCCCGCCGACTCAAAACGCAAGGGCGTTTGTTCCCGTACCGCCACGTTGCCGCTGGCCGAAACGGTGATCCGCAACGTCCCGCGCCGCACTACCGCCGAACGGAGCACCTCTTGGCCCGTCACCGTCGCTTGCGCCGCGTGCGATTTCCACCACACCGCCCCGCCCGCCGCGACGATCCCCAAGAGCACCAGCCATAGCCAAATTTTCCTCATCGCCCCTCCTGATATTTATGACTGCGGTCATTATTGACCGTGGTCATTGTAACACAGAGCCGAAAAACCGCAAGAGCCGCATTGTTTCCCCGCTAGTCCACAGTACAATCACCTAAATCCGAACCGAAAGGAGCAAGCAATGAAAATCGTAGACTTACGCAGTGACACAGTGACCCGTCCCACGGACGTAATGCGCAAAGCGATGGCCGAGGCGGAAGTGGGCGATGACGTATACGGCGAGGATCCCACCGTCAACCGGCTGGAGGCTATGGCCGCCGAACGGTTGGGCAAGGAGGCCGGATTGTTCGTCGTCAGCGGCACGATGGGAAATCTCGTTTCGCTGCTGGCCCAATGTGGGCGCGGGGATGAGATCATCCTCGGCGACCGGCAGCACACTTTTATGTACGAACAAGGCGGGATGGCCGCTTTGGGCGGCATCGTGCCGCGCTTGATCCCCAACCAAGAGGACGGCACGCTGCGCCTGGAGGACATCGCTGCCGCGATCCGCGCCGACAACGTCCACTACCCCCGCTCGCGCCTGGTGTGCCTGGAAAACACGCACAACCTCTGTTACGGTGCGCCCCTGAGCGCGGAGTACACCGCGCAGGTCGCCGCCCTGGCGCACGAGCACGGAATGCGGCTGCACGTGGACGGAGCGCGGATCTTCAACGCGGCGGTTGCGTTGGGCGTTCCGGCGGCGGAGCTGGTGCGAGATGCCGATTCGGTGACTTTCTGCCTCTCCAAGGGGTTGAGCGCACCGGTCGGGGCGGTCATCTGCGGTGATGCGGACTTCATCGCTGCCGCCCGACGGGCACGCAAGGTTGTGGGCGGCGGGATGCGGCAAGCGGGGATCATCGCGGCGGCGGGCATCGTGGCCCTGGAGCAGATGGT
>WFQZ01000033.1 GCA_015486785.1 Thermoflexales bacterium | reverse complement strand
GGTGGGGATGATCGGCTCCGGGGTGCGCGTCGGTGCGGGGGACGGCGGCGCGGGCGGTGCTTCGCGCGGCCAGGCCTGCGCGATCAGCCCGCCGCCGACGAGAATCAACACGAGTCCCAAACTCAGTGTGAGCCACCTGCGAGTGGTCATTTTTGCTCCTCTGAAAATAGATGGTGATCGTAACGGTACGTCCTCTCCGAAGATGAGATTGTATCACATCCGGAAGGTTAGGTCTTGCATACTCTGTTAATTCTAACTATAATGGGGGCAATTCGTGAGAGCAGTTCGGCCACCATTGCACAAATTTAAGGAGGTTGAGATGGGCGTGATCAAAGTAGCTGCAAGTTCTCGTTCAACGGCTGTCGCCGGGGCCATTGCGGGCATCATCCGCGAGCAAAGTCGGGTGGATGTGCAGGCTATCGGAGCGGGCGCGGTCAATCAAGCCGTGAAAGCCATCGCTATCGCGCGAGGCTATCTGGAGCTGGACCACATTGACATTTATTGCATCCCATCGTTTTCCGAGGTGTTCATCGACGGCAAGGAGCGTACCGCGGTGCGCTTTGCGGTAGAATCCCGTGCCGTTGAATCTTAGTTTTCGCAATCACTATTTTAGGAGGTGTTAGATGGACGAGAAGCAGAAGAATCTCAAGTTGATGGCGTATTGGCTGTTTGGGACGGTGGTCATTGTCTTTGCGGCGGTCACGGTGTACATCGCACTGTGGGGGATGCCGCTGGGGGCTAGCATCGGGCAGGTGCTTAAGGCCGGTTTCCCGGTGTGGGGGATCACAGCCTTGTTGGCGATGGTTTTCTACGCCGGTTACTATTTCTACGAACAACGCAAGTAGTTCAGTGAGTAGGCTGCTGAGAAGACACCTTGTGTGCCGGCATGAGGTGTCTTCTCGGTGCGCGACTCGTTCCCCAGAGCTTAATCTTCCTACGTTTTCCTGCCTCTGTGAAGCGATGCGCTTCTAACTGTACAGTAACCTGAACTGGTGGAAGAATTGACTTTACGGTAGATATGGTATCCTTGAGCCTGTGCTCATTGCCCGAGCTGATTTAGCCCTAATCCCATTTTGATATAGGAAGAATTGCCCGATGCTTCAGAAGAAGGTGTGTTTGCTGGGAGATTTTGCCGTAGGAAAGACGAGTTTGATACGTCGCTTTGTGGAAGGGACGTTTAGTGACAAGTACCTGAGCACTATCGGTGCAAAAATTAACCGCAAGGTCATTGAAGTCCAAGGCATGCCTCTGTCTATGTTAATTTGGGACCTCGTAGGAGGGGAGCGGTCTGCTTCCCTGATGCGCAATTACTACCGTGGTGCCGCCGGCGCGATTTTAGTTTGCGACCTTACCAGGTTGGAGACGTTCAACAGTTTGTATCAGTACGCTAAAAACTTCCGGGAGATTAATGCTCGTTCTCGATTTATCGTCGTGGGCAATAAGGTGGATTTGACTGCCGACCGAATCGTAAATGATGCCCGTCTCGCCGATTTGGCCCGGAAATTCCACACAAGTTGGTATACTACCAGTGCCAAGACCGGGGCGCACGTTGAAACCTTGTTCTTGGAGCTAGGTCGGCAGATGTTGGAAGGATGAGCCTGATTTTTAGGGAGCAGTTACACTAGAGAAATTATGAAAGGAGGATCTAATGGCTACAGAAACTTCAACGACAAAACCTGTGACAACCGGACAAACTACGCAGAATGATCCGGAGTTGCGCCGTGTGCGTGAGATCATCTTAGGCGATGATCCGGTGCAAGCCTTGAGCCGAGGCGCGGAAGTAGAGCGGCTGCGCAAGGTGCTCTTTGGGGACCAGATGGAGGAGTACAATCGCCGCTTGGCGGATTTACGGCGCGATATCGACCGCCTCCAGCGCGACATGCGGCAAGTGCAAGACTCGGTTAGCGAGTTCGAGAAGAAGCAGGTGAACCACGTGGAGCAAATTGAGCGCGAAATGTCTCGTATGTACAATGAGATACGCCGCGAGCTGAACCAGCTCAATTCGCGCGAGGCGGCATTGCAGCAGCTCATCAGCCGTTCCCAGCAGCAAGAGCTTTTCGGCAAGATGCTCTCGGAACGCGCCGACGACTTGCACAATCAGCACACGAAGCACGAGCGCGAGTTGCTGAATCTGAGGACTGCCTTGAGCGAACAGCGCGAGCAGTTTGATCGCAACGTCGCTTCCCTCAAGCGCGAGCTGCGCGAAGCCGAAGACGAACTACGGAGCGAGTTGCGTCGGGTGACGGATCGGCTCAACGATCAAAAGACCGACCGCAAGGCCCTGGCGGCGATGTTGATGGAAGTGGCGACGCGCCTGGAAACCGGCAGCACGGTCTCCAACTTACTGGGCTCGTTGAGCAATTCCGAAAAGCCCCACGCTTAAGCTGAATCTCGATGGCCTCTCTGTTTGATACCCCAGAAGGGGACACTGCCGCACGCAACGAGATCGAAGAACTGCGGCGGGTGCTGCTCAAACCCGACGCGCTGGTGGACAAAGTCAGCCCGATCATCGCGGATGCTCTGGATCAGCAGATCCGTGAGTCCGGCGACGAGATCGCCCAGGCGTTATCGCCGGTGATGGGCGAAGCTCTGCGGCGTCAAGTCTACGCGGCCAAGGAAGACATCATTGACGCGCTCTATCCGGTCATCGGCCAGATGATCAGCAAAGCCGTTTCCGAGGCGTTGAAGGACCTGGCCAAGCAGATTGATGAGCGGGTGCGGCAGAACGTACAATCGCACGATACGTTGTGGTTCTTTTGGCGCAAGCTCAGCGGTCTCTCGCAGGATTACACCTTGCGGGAGACCCTGCCTTTCGCCGTGCGCGAGATTTTCCTCATTCATCGTGAGTCCGGTCTCCTCATTGCCCACTTAACCGACGAGCAAGAAGCGTCTCCGGATCGCGACTTGGTCAGCGGTATGCTGACCGCGATCCGCGACTTCGCGCAAGAGGCTTTCGGCCAAGGGCAAAGCGGAGAACTGGGGGCCATTGAGTACGAGGAGCAGACCATCCTGCTGGAAGCCGTCGGGACGATCTACCTGGCGGTGCGCATTGAGGGCGTCCCGCCGCAGCATTTGCGAGACCGCATGCGCGAAGTGCTGACCACCATCCAAGAAAAGCACTATGCCGCCCTCAAGGAGTATGATGGCAGCGATGAATCTGTGGTGCATACGGCGCAACGGGTGCTCGCCTCGCTGTTCTCGTTGAAAGACGAATCTCAATCGGGCGCGATGAGCCGCTCCCAGCGCATCATCCTCATCCTCATCGTGCTGCTGGTCTTTTTGCCGCCTTTGCTGGGCTGCGGGGCTTGGATTTACTCGGTGGAGCGGCGATTGTCGGTTCTCCCCTCGCTGATGGTGCCTCCGCCGCCCACGGCCACGCCCACCGCGACGTTTACCCCGACGGCCACGCCCACTTCCACGCCCACGGCCACGCCCACGGCGACGCCGACCGCTACGCCCACGCCCACGGCCACGCCGACCGCTACGCCTACCGTCACCCCCACGCCGACGTTTACCCCTACGCCTTCACCCACGCCGCTGCCTTATGCCGGCGTGATGGTGGGAAGTGTCTACCTGCGGGCCGAGCCGGAGGGGCAGAAAACCGGCCTGGTCGCTCCGCTGGGCGCACCCTGTGAGGTGCTGGCGCAATACGGCTCGTGGTACAAAGTGCGGGTCACGCTGCCGGGCACGCCGGAAATGCAGATCGTGGGCTGGGTTTCCGATAAGTGGATCACGATACTCAAGCATATCTCTCCAGAAATCATCACGCCGACACCGAAGCCATGATTATTTCAAGACAAACGCAATACACCCTGGCGCAGTTGCGCGTAGCTTACGCGCTGATTGATGACCACTATACCATCGTGGAGCACGATCCCAGTTTCCCCTTGTGGCTGATGGGACTGTCCGAGCCGTTGACGGGGCGTTCCCTGCTGAACGTCGTCCCGGAATTCTTCGGCATGGAGGCCGAGTTGGAGCGCATCCGACGCGGTGAACCGTCCACTTGGAGCCTGGAGCATATTCACCGGGATTCCGTGGAGGGGAGCTCCCGTTATTTCACTTTCACCGCCAGCCGGTGCGTGGATGCCCCGCATTTGTTGCTCGTCTTGGCCAAGGACGTGACGCAGCAGGGCATGTACCTCCAGCAGTTGATGCAGAGCCACAACGAGACCCAGCTCTTGCGGCAGAAAGTCAATAAGCTCAACGCGCAGCTCAACTACTTCTTGGATCACTATGTGGATTCGCAGATCGTTGAGGGACTGTTGGATGGCAACATCCGCCCGGATTTGGGCGGGGAGTTGCTCGACTTGACGGTGTTATTCATTGACGCTCGCGGCTACACGCACCTGGCCGAAAAACACTCCCCGATGGAGATTTTGGAACTGCTCAATGAGTATTTGGGCATCATCATCTCCATCATTGACTCGCACTATGGCAGCGTTAATCAGTTCGCCGGGGACGGCGTGATGGCTCTCTTCAACATTCACGGCGATCAATCGGAGCATGCCCGGCTGGCCGTGCAAGCCGGCATCGCGATCCAGAAAACGCTCCTCGCTTACCGGCGGCGCAAGAGCGCGAACGCCTTGCAACTGGAGTTTGGCATCGGGATCAACACCGGCCCGGCCATCGTGGGGAACGTGGGTGCACAGTGGCATTACACATACACCGCCATCGGAGCGACCACGAACCTTGCCTCGCGGATTACCGCCGTCACGCCGCCCTACTCGGTGTGGATGAGCCGCGCCACTTACGAAGCCTTGCACGGTCAGATACAAGCCACGCCCTTACCGCCGATGCGCTTCAAAGGGAAGTCTGAAGCCACGCAGTTGTACGGCATTGATCTGGCTGCCAAATGAGAGCTTATGGCCGCTGAACAACCCCCGCTGACCGCTCCGGAAATCCTGATCCGCCTGGCACAGGGGCAATCGGAAACATCGCTCCTCGCCGCCGCGCCGGGACTTACCTCCGCCGACATCCGGGCTGCATTGCTCCAGGCGGCCTCACTGTTGCGGCAGCAGGAGGCGGCATCACAGGCCGATTTTGCCGCTGAGACCGAGCTGAACCCCCGCAAAATCCTTGTGGTTGATGATCAGCACTCCAACCGGCGGTTGTTGGAGTTGATGTTGCGGGATACGGGCTTCCAAGTGCTGCTGGCAGAAAGCAGCCGCGAGGCTCTGGAAATCGCCCGCGCCGAGTGGCCCTTCCTGGTCATCACCGACGTGCAGATGCCGGAGATCAACGGCTTTGAGCTGTGCCGCCGCTTGAAGAGCGATCCCCAGTTGCAGCATATCGCCGTGATCTTCGTGACGGCGCACCAACGCAGTGCCCGCCACGTCAAAGAGGGCCTGGACCTGGGCGGCGATGACTACATCACGCGCCCTTTCCAGCGCGAAGAGCTATTGGCCCGCGTGCAAGCCGTCATCCGCCTGAAGTTGGCCGAGGCCGACGCGCGTCATCAAGCCCAAGTAGCCGCCCGGCGCAACCGGAAATTGACGTTCCTCAACCAACTGGCGTTGGCGATGAGTTCCACGCCGGAGGCCACCCCAGAAGCGATCTTCAAACGCCCTCTGCATCAGCTCACCGAGCTGATCGACACTGAAGCAAGTGCCTTGTTGCTCCTGGACGCGCAAAATGCGCAACTGCATACCATTTTGGTGGATGCGCAGGGGGCGCAGTACACGGCCATGCAGACTTTCCGGGCTGAGAGCGAAAACCCCGCGCTTGAAATTCAAGAGCAAGCTCCGGCCATCGTGACCCAGTTGCTTCAGCAAGCCGACGTGCGCCTCTCCACCCCCACGGACATTCGCGCCATCCCGATGGGCAGCCGCGAGCACGCCATCGGTGCCTTGGTGATGATCAACAAACGCCATCGCGCCTACGCCTCCGCCGATTGGACCTTGCTCACCTCCACCGCCGGGCTGATCACGCTGACCGTGGAGAATATGCGTCTGTGGCAAAGTGCTCAACAGCAACTTCAAGACCTTACCTTGCTCAACCGCGTGGGGCAAACGTTGAGTTCGTCGTTGGACTTACCCCACGTCCTTTCTTCCACCACGCACATGGTACGGCTGACGCTCAACGCCGAAGTCGCGTCCCTGTGGCGCATTGATGAAGCGCGGCGCGAACTCCAGTTGCAGGTTGCCTCCGGCCCCCACACCGAGGGCATTATCGGCTATCGCATGCCGTGGGGCGCGGGCATCGTCGGCTACGTGGCCGAGACCGGCGCAGCCTACTTCACCGCCGACGCCGACCAAGATGAGCGGCACATCACCGCTGTGGATGAAGTCAGCTCCTATCACGCCCGCTCCATCCTCAGCGTGCCGCTGATCGTTAAAGACCGCGTGATCGGCGTGATTCAAGCCCTGCACCGTCAGCCGCACCGCTTCAATGCCCATGACCTGCAACTGTTCCAACTGGTGGCGAACTCGGTCAGCATCGCCGTGGAAAACGCGGAGCTTTTCGAAGAAGTCCGCACCTTCAACCAGCGGCTTGAGCGTATGGTTGCCGAGCGCACGCAAGAACTGCTGGCCGAGAAAGAAAAAACCATCGCCATCCTCCACGGGATGGCGGACGGGCTGCTCGTCCTTGACCCGCAGCAGCGGCTACTCACCATCAACCAGGTGGCCGAAGCGATGTTGTCCGCGCCCCTCAGCCGGCAGATCGGCGAGATCGTGGATTGGCAAGCGCACGATTCCCCCTTGTGGCGCGGCATCGGGCGCATCGTGGCGGGCGAAGAGCCTGCGCCGGATATGACCCTTGATCTGCCCGACCCGCATCAACCGGACGTGATCCGCTCCATCCAAGCGCGGGCGGCCCGCATCTACGATGATGCCGGCAAGCTGCTGGGCACTACCATCGTGCTGCGCGACGTCACCGCGCTCAAGGCCGTGGAGCGGGCCAAATCCCGCTTTATGGCCGGCGTGACCCACGAACTCAAAACACCGCTGGCGGTGATCAAGATGCACGTCAACAACCTGGCGACCTACTACAAACGGTTGCCGGCCCGCAAACGCCAAGCTCTGTTTCAATCCATCCAACAGCAAGTGACGCTCCTGGAGCAGCTCATTGAGGGCATCTTGGAGCTTTCGCGCTACGATGCCGGCGCCAACGCCGCGCACTTCCAAGCGGTGAACTTGGCCTCGCTGCTGCAATCACTGATCCCACAACTCAAGCCGCTGGCGGATAAAAAACGGATCGCGCTGCGCTGGTCACCGCCTCAGGACGCGGCTTGGACGATGGGCGATCCGCTACAGCTAGAGCGGGTATGCCGCAACCTCATTGACAACGCCATCAAATACACCCCCGCGAAAGGCCACGTGACCGTTTCCCTCTTCCAGAGGCCGGACGCGCCGACGCCTTGCGTGGGCCTGCGCGTGCAGGATGATGGCATCGGCATGTCCGAAGAGGCGCAGCAACACCTGTTTGAGCGGTTCTACCGGGCCGATCCCTCGCACACCATCCCCGGCACCGGCCTGGGCCTTTCCATCGTCAAAGAGATCGTCGCGCGGCACGGCGGCACCATCCGCGTGACCAGTGCCCCGCAGCAAGGCAGCACCTTTGAAGTGTGTCTCCCTCAAGCCGACGCCCCCAGAGAATAGCTCGACGGCTGTTTTGAGGTATATTCCAATCTTGATGGACACATCAAGGGAGGGAATATGACATTTACTGACATCCTGTTACTGCTGTTAGGCTTGGCCGTCGTGGGATTCCTCACGTATCGGCGGCTGCTATCCGCGCTGATTTCACTGGTCATCTTGTGGCTGGCGACACTGCTCGCCACGCTAGGCTTCAAATCGCTGGCCTACTACGCCCAAGGCTTCCTCGGCCCGCCGACCGTAGCCACACAAGGCTTCTCCTTCATCATCCTGCTGCTCTTGCTGATCATAGGCGGCTAT
>WFQZ01000032.1 GCA_015486785.1 Thermoflexales bacterium | reverse complement strand
GCTGGGTGAGGTGTGGCTGCGTGCGCCGCGCGGCGTGGTGGCTCTGATCGGCCCGACGGGCGAGACGACCACCGGTGATCAGCGGGCGATGGCGCTGGCCGTGCAACGTTCGTGGGCCGAGGGCGGACGGTTGGGCGATGCGTTGTTGGCGGGTTGGCGGGCGTCCGCTTCCGCCGATGCGCGGCGGGGGTTCTTGCTGCTGGGCGATCCCACCCTGCCGCTGGATGCCGATGAGTGACTCTTTGTGGTTAGGCTTGGCCTCCGCGCTCACCGGGGCCATCGCGCGTATCCTGGCGAAGGTGGTGCTGCGTTACAGCGACACGCGCAACTACCTCAGCGTGAACTTCGCCGCGCTGTTCGTGCTGATGATCCCCCTCGCGCCGTTTATGTTCCAGCTCACGCCCACGCCGTTGACGTTCGCGGTGTTGCTGGCGGCTTCGGGGCTGGACTTCGCGGCCAACTACTTCTACTTCAAATCGTTTGAGGTGGAGGAGGCCAGCACGGTGAGTGCGCTGCTCGCGCTCTCGCCGCTGTTTACTTTGCTGGCGGCTCCGCTGGTGGATCGCGCCGCGTGGTTGGAGCTGCGCCCGGCGCAGATCGGCGGGATCGTCGTCGCCGTGCTGGGGGTGGTGCTGCTCAACCGCGAGATGCAGCGGCACACGGCGGCGGCTGCGCCCCGGCGACCGCTCACCCGCTTGGCCTATCCGCTGATCGCGGCCTGCTTGCTGGGCGTGAACGTGTACTTGATCAAGGGGCTGTTTTCCGCCCACCTGATGAATCCGTTTACCTACTACTTCCTGCGCCTGTTGATCGTGGCGCTGCTTTCCGTGGTGGTGTTCCGCCCCGATCTGCGCTGGGTCAACCGCGCCTCGCTATCCGTGGTGCTGGGGCGCGGCGTGTTTGTGATCGGGCAATGGCTCACGATGCTCACCGCGTTGGAACTGGGGAATCCCTCCCTGGTCAAGGCGGTGAGCGAAAGCTCGCCGTTATTCGTGGTGTTCCTGGCCGCGCTCTTCCTTCATGAGCGGATCACGTGGCGTAAGGCCGTCGGCGTGCTGCTGGTGGCGGCGGGGCTGTGGGCCTTGGCCGGGTAGGGGGCTTGATCTGGTATGAGGTCGGTTTCTGGGTAGAATGCTGCGTAGGTTGAATGATGTGGTGAGAGGAGGAGATTTATATGATGAAAGCTGACACCAACTCGGCGCATATTGAGATGAGTTTGGAGGAAGCTCGTGCCGTTCGCTGGCTTTCTAAGGACCCGCGCCCTTTAGGCGAGTTGCTTGATGAAGGCTCTTTGGATGTTTCCCAACTGAGGTGGGCCGCAGCAAAGGCATACAACTCAAAGTTGCGGGCTGCGGCAAAGGTGTTGCTCAAGTCAATGGAGTCACAGCGAGTGCCCTCAACCCCGCGCCCCCGCAAGCGGGAGGTCGTGTCTCATCAGGCAGCGACTCAGGTCCAGGCTCCGGCGAGTCGGGCTGCGAAACCGGCTGCCCCTGAACCGGCTAAGAAAGCGAGGCCGCAATTGCAGGCGATCAATGCCGGGCTTACGATAGAGCAAGCTCGGCAAACTTTGTGGGCGTTTAAGCCATATAAGGGCCGTCCGATGGGCGAATTGGTAGATGGACATTTGCTATCCCTGAAGGACTTGGCTTATGCGGTGGAGCAGGCTTGGGATGATCGCGTGAGAAGATCGGCTATCGTGTTGCTCTCTCTAGCTCTGAATCAGGCTGTGCAAGAACCGTCGGCTTACGGGGTCTTGAAAGTGGTTTCCTGCGGTAGAAGTTACGCGGAGCGGCAGGAAAAATTAGTGCTCTTCAAGGTGGCCGTTGTCCTGGGGGTGGCCTTTGGTGCTTCAGTAACGGTGGCGGTGACGAATCTCATTTCAATTATCAAGAATGGCCCTCCGCCGTGGGATATCTTACTCTCCCCGTTGGGAATAATTATGTCGGTGATTGCGTTAGCCTTGCTTGTCGTAGTGCTACGGGGCGCACAATTACTGATCGACAAGTTCGTGGCGCAAAGCGAGCGCCGAATTTCTCTGTATCGTCAAGGGCAGGAGGGCGAATCGCTTGCGGTGGAGATTGTGCGTCAGAGTTTAGATGGGCGATGGGTGCTTTTTCGGAATGTAGTCTTGCCCGATCAGGGTGGTGATATAGATGCGGTCCTCGTGGGGCCTGGCGGCGTGTGGGTAATGGAGATAAAAGCCTACACCGGGAAATATCGCAACATTGGAGAGCACTGGGAAAAGCTGGCGGGGCAACGATGGCATCTGATGAGGAAAAATCCCGGTCGTCAGGCTAAACGTAACGCCTCACACCTAAGCTCTTTCCTCAAGGCTGATGGGATAAATCAGTGGGTGACGCCCGTGGTGGTATGGGCTAACCCTCGGAGTAAGTTATCCTGGGAAAATCCCGCCGTTAAGATTTGGCCGATAGCGAGATTGCAAAAGGAGCTGGCGGAGTTAGATCAGGGGCGGACGCTTGACGCGGAGATTCAACGAGCGATCAAGCAGAAGCTGACTCAGTTGTGTCGAAGGAGAAGTCAGTTGTTGGCTCGGAATTGAGCCGGCGGATTTCGGTAGAAACAGGTGGGGCGGCAACCACTTGAGAATGAGCGAAAAGCCAAGGTCAAACGCTCTGTGCCTTGGCGGTGGGAAAAACCCTCGCTGACTACCATCGCAAGAGACGCGGGGGGCGCAGAGGAAGCCACAGGTGCGACGTACTTTAGAAGTGCGTCGCACCTAATTTTCTTACCCCGTTGCGGTAGCTTTGCCTCTTTGCGAGGTGGTGTCATAATTCTCACGCGGGATGCGATTTTGAGGACTGCCTTTCTGCAAGGCTGGCGGTTGACTTTTTGATGGTGGTGGAGGAGATGATATGGAAATTTCTGATATCCGACCCGGTGTTGTGCTTGATGCTTCTCTCTGGAGCGAGCCGTTCCGTGTGGATAAGGTCAAGTCTCTTTCCGGCGGCTATGTGCGGCTGATCGGCTCGCTGATTCACTCCGGAGAGCACATCGACGCGATTCTTGATCAGGATGAGTTCGCGCATCTGGAAAAGAGTCTCTTGGAGACGCGCTTTGATGCGCCGCCGCGCGATGTTTTCTTGGCCTTGGAGGCTAAACGG
>WFQZ01000031.1 GCA_015486785.1 Thermoflexales bacterium | reverse complement strand
TTGCTCGCCAGCGTATCCACGCCCAGGCGGATGGCCGCCGGGTAATCCCACTCCAGGCCGCCGCAGCTCAAGGCGAATCCGGCGGCGTGGGCCGCCTCCACCAGCGGGGAAGTGACCACCGAGATGTTGGGGGAAACCAATGTGCCGCCCTGGCGTTGGGTGAAGGCCAGCGGGCGCAAGAGCACGCGGCGCACCACGGCGACGCGGGTCAAGGCGGGCCAGCGGCGGGTCAGCCAGACGGCGAAGTTCAGCAAGCGATCCGAGGGGGGCATCGGGCCGACGGGGACGCCGGGCAACAGGGCGGCCATCTGCTGCAAGCCGCGCACGTTGTAGGAGATGAAGGCGATGTGCTCCTCGGCGCGGTGCTGCCGCACCAGCGCGGCGACGGCCTCCCCCAGGGCGGGCGAGAAGGTGTAGCGGGGATACTTCAACTCCAGCAGCAGCGCGATCCGCCCTTGCGCCCAGTCGAACACCTCCGCCAGCGTGGGGATGCGCTCCCCGGCGAAGCGCGGCGCGAACCACGACCCGGCGTCCAAGCGGCGCAGCTCGGCCAGGGTCAACGAGGCCACCTCGCCGAGGCCGTCGGTGGTGCGATCCAACCGCTCATCGTGGAAAACCACCACCGCCCCATCGGCGGATAAGCGCAAATCCATCTCCACCATATCCGCGCCGTCCGCCAACGCTTGCGCGAAAGACGCCAACGTATTCTCCGGGGCCACGTCGCATGCCCCGCGATGTCCCACCAGCCAGGGCCGCGCCCCTGGGGGACGCAAAAGGTTTAACGGCATGAGACCTCCTTACCGGCTAGAAGATGCGACGCACTTTGGAAGTGCGTCGCATCTAACGCAGCTAAGCATCTAATCGCCACCGAATCCAGGTGCGCATCAGCGGCACCGCCAACCGCACGCCGCGCTCGTCCTGGAGCACCAGGTCGTGGTCGCGGAGCACGCGCATGACGGTCTCCCCTTCACCGGGGGAGATGCCGGCGGCCTGGATGAGAGCCTCAGGCGGGAGCGGGGATTGCGGTTCGCGGTTGGCCAGAGCGATCAACAACTGCTGCCCTTGCTGCCCGGCTTCCTCCCAAACGCCATCGAAGTAGTACCCGGCCTGCGTGAAGAGGGCGCGGTAGAAGCGCTCCGTCAACATCGCGTGCAGGTCGTCCGGCGTCAGCACGCGGGGCAGGGCCGGGCCGGTGCTCAGGAAACGGTCATTCCACTGCTCCACCAGATCGTGGGCGAGAAGCTGGATGAGATAGGGTTGGCCGTAGGTAAGGCGGTAGAGTTCCTCCGCCAGCGGCTTTTCCACGTCGAGCAGAAAGTCGTCGCTGGGCCGGCGGACCAATTGCATGGCTGCCTCCCGATCAAGGAACGAGACTTTGATCGCGTCCGCGCCGCCGTAGAAGACGGCCCGGTAATGGTGCAGTTCCTTTTCCATCCGATACCGCCCGGCGAAGATCAACCCCAGCCAGCGATGGCGATGGGTGGCCGCCCGCAGGTGCGCCAAGAAGTCAGAGTCAAACTTGCCCTCTTTGATCTTCTCCTCGGCGATCTCGTATTCGTCCACCGTGAGGATCAGGCGGCGACCGGCCATCTTGGGGGCCAGGTGATCCAGGAGGCGATTGAAGGCCAGCCGCGCCCGCCCGGTGGTAGGATACTCATCCAGGCGCGGCGGCGGTCCGGCGTCCAGGCGAGCTTGAGCAGCGGCGCGATGGATGGCCAGGGCAAATCCGTGGAGGAGTTGCCCGGTGTGATCCGCCAGGGCCAGGTCTTGCAAGTCTGTGGGAGCGACGAGCAAATGGTCGTTGCGCCGTTCGTAGAGGTTCAACAGGATGGAAGATTTGCCCATCCGCCGGTGGCCGTAGAGGATGATGGTGCGCAAGGGCACGTCCGGGGCGGAGGTCCACCACCGCTCCAGGTGCGCCAGCACATTCTGCCGCCCGACGAAAGTTTGACGCACCGGACGCCCACTGGCGCCTTCCTGGAAGGGGTTTTCCACCGGACGGCGGAGCACTTCCTCGCCGATCTCCCCACCCCAGCGGGCCACGACGTCCCGCCAGGCAGCGGCGGCGGCGGTGATGAGCGGAGCTTCCGGCTGCGGGAGCGTTTCGTCCGGCTCCGTGAGTGCGGTGAGCGCGGCCACGGCCCGCCCCACCGCGGAGGCCCGCAGGGCCGGGGTGACGGCCTTGCGGGCCGTATCCACCTCGGCGGCGGCGTCCCGCAGTTTGTGGAGCGCGGCCATCGTCTGCGGGCGCAGGTAGGGCCGG
>WFQZ01000030.1 GCA_015486785.1 Thermoflexales bacterium | reverse complement strand
CAATCGCCCACTGAGTCGCCGACTGCGCCGCCGGGCAATGCCGTAGTGCCAACATCCACCGTCGCGCCGCCGCCGACCGCGCCACCGCCCACCGCCGCGCGGCTCGCTCCGCCCACCATCATTTCTTTCACCGCGAACAAGTCGACCATCGTTGAGCATGAGGACGTGACGCTTTCCTGGGAGGCCCAGGGCGGCACGGAGGCTTACATCAGTTGGGTGGGGGCTGATGAGTTATTGACCGGAGCAAGCGGCACGCTCAACCCTAATGGCGGGACAACGACCATCAGCCCGGACGGCAACGGGGAGATTGTGCTCACGGTGCGCAACAGCGCGGGGGAGGCAACGTCTCATCTGCAACTGACCATCAAATGTGCGCACGAGTGGGTCCCCGCGCTGGCGAATCACGCGCCCTTCGGCGATAGGTGTCCACGGGAGGCGCAGATCGGCCCGGCGGCGCAACAGCCGTTTGAGCACGGATTTATGATCTGGATGGGGGCGAGCCGCACCATCTACGTTTTCTACAATCAGACTGGATCGGGGCAAGCTAATCTTTACAGTTCCTATGCCGATGAGTTCCACGAGGGCGACCCGGAAAGCGATCCCTCGCTCACCCCGCCCACGGGACTCTATCAACCGATCCGAGGGTTTGGGCTGGTCTGGCGCACCCATCCAGAAGTCCAACAAGGACTGGGCTGGGCGACGGCTCCGGAGACCGGATTCAATTCTTGGGAGCAAGGCGTGACCTTGGCGGGGATGCACAACAGCGTGACTTTGCTCCAGGGCATTGACGGCACGATTTACCAACTGCGGGCCTTTGGTTCCACGTGGAGCGTTTACAAACCGTAACGGCCGGTTCACCAAGATCACGCCCCGGCCAAAGGTGCAGCACGCTTCCGAAGTGCGCTGCACCTTTTTGCGTGTCGGCGAGCCGCTCCAAACCTTCCCCTAACTGGTGAATTCCACCACTATCCGCTATAATGAGCACACGCAACGAAGAAAGGAGCATAGTATGGATGAACTGAGCTTCGAGCAAGCCCTGGCCGAGTTGGAAACAACGGTCGCCAGGCTGGAAGAGGGGAACTTGCCTCTTGATGAGATGGTCAAGCTGTACCAACGCGGGAAATCTCTGGCGGAGCACTGTCAGCAGCTTCTGGATCGCGCCACGCTCCAGGTGCGTCAACTGACCGCCGACGGAGGAGAGGCCGCGTTGGATGTGGATTAGGAGGCCAAGATGAGCAGGCGATATGGAATCGTGGGGGTGTTTCTGTTCCTGGTGCTGGCTTGCACCATTCCGGTGCCGACGACCGAGCCGCTGACGATCATTGAGCCGGTTCAGGAAGAGCAGACGGTGGCGCGGGGCGAGGCGCAGCAAGCCGAAGTGCATTTGCGGCTGCTGGGCGACTCGTTGAACGTCCATCCGGCGGATAGCGGCGATCTGCTGACAGCGAGCTTCCATTACAACGTGAAGGAATGGAAGCCGGAGCTGAAGCAGAATGTGCAGGATCAAACGGCGCACGTCACCATATCTCAGGGCATAGGCACGCAGATTTCGCTGGGCAAGTCGGATCAGTACATCAATGAGTGGGACGTGGGACTATCGCCCGGCATCCCCGTTGATTTGAGTGTGGAGATCGGCTACGGCAAGACGCAGATGGACCTGGGCGGGCTTTCGCTGAGCAAGCTGAGCGTGTTGAGCGGCAACGCTGAGCTTGCGCTCTCCTTTTCTGCGGCCAACCCGGTGCCGCTGAGCATGCTCCGGCTGACCTCCGGGAACGGGAAATGCGTCGTTTCGGGCCTGGGCAACGCGAACTTTGACCGGCTCTCAATCATCGGCGGGGCCGGGGGGATGGATTTGAACTTTGATGGCGATTGGCGTCGCGCCGCGCTGGCGGACATCAAAGCCGGTGCGGGCCGGATCACCATCCGCGTGCCGGCGACGCTGGGCGTGCGCGTGCAATTTAGCGGCACGGCGGTTTCCCCCGTGGAAACGACCGGCTTCAGCGAGCCGCAAGAGCACGTGTACGTCAATGGGGCTTACGGGCAAGCTCCGTTGACCTTGACGATCAATCTGACCGCCGGTGTGGGCACGGTTACGCTGATTTCACAATAGGAGGCGGCTATGGGGGCATTTGAGTTTCTTCCCAATCTTCTGAGCACGATGCCGGGCACGGTGGTGTACCATCTGCTGGTCTTTCTAAGTTTTCTGGCGGCGGCAGGGATTGTATGGACCGAATGGCGACATGAGCCGGCCCAGGAATTGAAGCCGTACCTCATAGCCCTCATCGGGGCGATGGTGCTGCACTTGATGGCGGCCTTCATCGCGCCCCTGCACCAAAACAGCATCTCGCGGCTGGCGATATGGACCGCGCCGCTTTTGTACGCTGCGGACATGCTCTCGGTGCTGCTGTTGGTTTGGGCCTTCGCCTCGCGGTGGTGGGGTGGACACAGCCAAGGGGTGCTATCTATGATCCTGGGCGGCTGGCTGGTGCTGTGGCTGGGCACTACACTCCTATGGGCGCCGCGAGCGATCCACATGCAGCTCACTTACACCATGCACTCTTGGCAAGTGCCGATGTGGTACGCTTTGACCATCATCGTCGCTGCTACCGGCGCGATTTCCCAGTGGCTGGATGAGAGAAAGGCTCCCTTAGCGGCATGGGCATTTGCACTCCTCGGGGCAGGCGCACTTTTGGGGCTGATCGGAGCACCGATCATCTCCGAAAAATTCGCCAGCGGAGAAGGATGGGGCCGCTTGTTCGCGCTGATCGGATACTCGTTGTTCACCATCTCACTCTACAGCCGGGCCTTGCAGGATTTGAATACTTACCGTCAAGAGCTGGTTCAACTGGGGAATGAATCCTTGCGCCAGAGTCAGGAACTGCTCTTCTTGGTGGAAGCGACGCGCTCAATCGGCGAGACGCTGGACTTGCGCGGGATGCTGGATCAGGTGGTGGACAACATGGCGATGGCCTTGCGGGCCGACGTGATGGCGATCCTGCTGCTCAATGAAGACTCTGGTCACACGATGCACCTGGCCGCGCTGTACAAAGTCCTGGGGCGGGTAGATCGGAAGCCGCGCGAGATCAAGCTGCACGATTACCCGGCTTTGGAGCAAGCGATGGAACCCCGGCAAATCGTCCTCACCGGCGAAGAATCAGACCCGTCGCTCAAGCCGTTGCTGGAGTTGCTGCAAGTCAATCACAGTGGGCCGCTGCTGATCCAGCCGCTGACCCGCCAGGATCGCACGGTGGGCGTCTTTGTGGCCTACAACGACCGTCCGACGGCCACCTTCAGCCCGGAACAGCAGAAGTTGGCGGCGAGCATTGCCGTACAAATCGCCGGGGCCGTGGAAAATCGCCGCCTGTACAACGCTTTGCAGGCCAAGGCCCAGGAACTAAGCGACTTGCTCGCGGTGCGCGTGCGGGAGCTGCGCCGTGAGGAAGCGATCCTCGAAAGCATGTCCGAAGGGATTTTGGTCTTGAGCGATGAGAAAACGATTATCCTGCTCAACCGCGCCGCCGAGGAACTGTTGGGCGTGAAGCGGGAACAGCTCAAAGGCCGCTCATTGCAGGAGTTGCAACAGAAGCAAGCGTTGCGCGATAAGCTGCCCTTTGACCTGCTCAACGGCGAGATCCCCGATGAAGCCACTTTTGAGCTGGGTGAGCGGCGCATCCGCATCCATGCTTCCTCGGTGGTGACGGATGACGCTCAGGTGATCGGCAAAGTGATCATCCTGCAAGACATCACCCGCGAATCTATGGCCGAAGAGGCCAAGCGGGAATTCATCGCCAGCATCTCGCACGAGTTACGCACCCCGCTAACCGCCATCAAGGGCTACACCGAGGTCATGCTCGCCGGAATGGCGGGGAAGATGCCGCCGGCCTTCACGCAGTTCTTGAACGTGATTCACGAAAACACCACGCGGATGAACTCCCTGACCGATAACCTGATCTCCGTCTCGGAGATTGAACGGGGGCACATCGGGTTGAATTACCAGACGGTAGATGTGCAGCAGATCATCGGCAGCGTGGTCAAACGTTATCAGGAAAGATTACACGAACGGGAATTGAAGTTGACCTTGGACTATCCGGATGATCTCCCGGAGATTGAGGTGGACCCCAACCGCCTGCGCCACATCATTGATAACTTGCTGAGCAACGCGATCAAGTTCACCTATCCCAAGGGTGAAATCCGCATCGGGGCACGCAGCATCTTGGGGCCAATGGGCAAGCCGACCTACCTTTCCCTGTGGATTTCGGATACCGGCGTCGGCATTCCTATTGAGGAACAATCCAAAATCTGGGAGAGGTTCTACCGCGCCGATAACCCCTTGAGCCTGGAGGCCGGCGGCTTGGGCATCGGGCTGACGATCACCAAGGCTTTGGTTGAGGCGCACCAAGGGCGCGTGTGGGTGGATAGCACCGTCGATCACGGCAGCACCTTCACCGTCCTGCTGCCCATTCATCCCCAGCGGCCCGACCAAGAAGCAGGAGCGTGAGATGAGCGCCTGGGTGCAACTACGCACTGCTTCCGGCGAAATCCTGCCCCTGAGGGTGCGCCTGTGCGACACGTTCCTCTGTCGGCTGCGCGGGCTGACTTTCCGCAAGGCTTTGGCGGAAGACGAAGGCCTGCTCTTTGTGGAATCCCAGGAAAGCCGCGTGGGGACGGCGATTCATATGTTCTTCGTCTTCTTCCCCATCGCCGTGATCTGGATGGCCGGGGACGGGACGGTGGTGGATACCTGCTTGGCCCGCCCCTTCCGTCCCTACTACGCGCCCCGCGCTCCGGCCCGCTACTTCCTGGAAGCCGATCCCCGGTGGCTCGACCACATCAGCCGGGGAGACAAACTCACCATCGTGTGACGGTTGCGTCTCACTCCGTTACGCCGCCGGCAGCGATTCCCCGTCCGGCTCGGCCAGCGACGGGACTTCCGCTTCAATCTGCTCAAAGGGCTGCCCCGATTCCAGGCGATCCACGACTTCTTCAAACTCCGGGCCGAGTTCCCCGGCCTCATCGCCCAGTTCGTTAGCCATTTTTCGCATCATCCGCCCCATGCTGCGGGGATCGTTCTCGTCGAGATCGCCCCACATCGTGGGATCGGCCAGCGTATCCAGGCGGTCTTCCTCGGAACGCAACGCCCGCACCCGCGAAATCAGCCGCGAAACATGGCCGCTGCCGCAGGCTGGGCATGTCATCTGGGACTCATCCACACTGGAAAAGGATCGCCAGAATCGGCTAAAACGCTTTCCACACTTCTGACAACGGTACTCGTAAACCGGCATAAGCTCCTCCTGTTTCAAATATGGATAGTTGGCCTGAAATTGACTTTGGTATTATACCGTGTCTTGTGCGGCCGGGCATCTTTTCCAGGCCGTCGCCGTGAGAGAAGTTGTCGGGGGCAAGGGCTATGGTATAGTCAAAAGCGTTGAGAAAGTTGCTAATCTCGTGCAATTTTAAGGAGGAAAACCATGCCGCAATTTGTTGATCTATCATCCACATTGAAGCCCAGCCCGGAAGGCACGCCGCCTTATCTGCGTGTAGACGTTGAATATCACGACCATCAGGCTGGAGCAAAGCAGGTGCAAGCTCTATTGAAAGTCCCGCCGTCGGCACTCCGCAACGGGGAAGGATGGGCCGTAGAGATAATCACCCGCCTGGGAACGCACGATGTGACGCACATTGACGCGCCCTATCATTACAACAGCACGATCCAAGGACAGCCGGCGTTGACCATTGATCAATTGCCTCTGGAGTGGTTCTTCAGCGATGGGGTGGTGCTCAATATGACGCACAAGGAGAAAGGCGATCCGGTGACGGTGGAAGACATCCGGCAGGAGCTGGCGCGGATCAAGTACACGTTGAAGCCGCTGGACATCGTGATGGTGCGAACCGATCAGGACAAATTCTACGATACCCCGGATTATATGTTCCGTGGCCCCGGCGTGACCGCCGAGGCGACTGTGTGGATGTACGAGCAAGGCGTCCGGGTGATGGGGATTGATGCTTGGGGCTGGGATGAGCCATTGGATCTGCAAGCGCAGAAAGCCATGGCCGCCGGAGGCAAGCCGGGGATCTTCTGGGCTGCGCACCAAGTTGATCTGCCTTACGCGCAGATAGAGCGGCTGATGAATCTGGCGCAGCTTCCCCCGACAGGGTTCAAGGTGGCCTGCTTCCCGCTGAAGGTTCAGGGCGGAAGTGCCGGCCCGGCTCGTGTCGTGGCGATCCTGGAAGATTAAAGTGTCAGAACCGCAGCGGCGCAGCGATGGCGATTCACAATCCCCCATTTGCTGCGCCGTTTCTCATTCTCCATTTATGGGAAGTCATAGTCGTCCCCAGAACACCGCTTCATCCTCTGCCTTTTAACCGTGAGGTGAGCTATGGAAACGAGCCAAGATATGATCGCCCTGCTTCGGCGCCGCGGGATTTACGATCCGCGCTTGCTGGAAGCGTTTGCGCAGGTGCCGCGCCACAAGTTTGTCATGCCGCCGCATCGTCTGCTCGCCTACGGGGATTTCCCGCTGCCCATCGGGCACGATCAGACCATCTCGCAGCCCTACATCGTGGCCTTGATGACCGACCTGCTCAAGGTGCAGCCGGGGGACAAGGTGCTGGAGATCGGCACCGGCTCCGGCTACCAAGCGGCGATCCTCGCCGCGCTGGGGATGAAGGTCTACTCGGTGGAGCGGATTCCGGCCCTGTACGAAGCCGCCCGCGCCCGCCTGGAGGCTCTGGGCTACAAGGTGCATCTGCGGCTGGGCGACGGCTACGAAGGTTGGCCGAAATTCGCGCCTTACCAAGGGATCATCGTGACCGCGGCCATCCCCGAAGTGCCGCCGCCGTTGTGGGAGCAGTTAGCCGAGGGTGGCCATCTGGTGTTGCCGCAAGGATCGCCCGGCAGCTACCAGACTTTGCGGCAGATCACCAAGACGCAGGGGCGATGGTCGGCCACAGACTGGGGCGCGGTTAGATTCGTGCCGTTTGTGCATGCTGAGGCTTGAAGATCGTCAGCAACCGCTTGCCCGGAATTTGGGGATAAGTCGCGCCCTGCGCCGCCGCCAGCAACGCCGCTTGAGGGTCGGCCAGTAAAGTCCCGGCCACCGCGTCCACACCCAGCGAGAGAGGGATTTCGGAAAGCGGCGTCGTGCCGCCCAGCATCAACACGTAAGCCTCCGGGCGGCATAGCGACAACAGCGCGTCAAAGGTGTGATTCAACAGCGTGGTGCCGGTGATCGCCACGACATCCGATTGCGGGATCACCTCGTGCGCCCGCGAGGCCGGGGTATCGCCCGCGCGGGGATTCTTTTCTAGCACCCACAATTGCCCGGCCACGCGGCGGATGCGCGGCGTGAAGGGGAAATGCCCCACGATGGTCACGTTGCGCCCCGCGCCCCGTTCGGCGATCACCTCCGCCGCATTGACCTCCACGCAACGGGATTCGTCCACGTCCAACAGCGCGTTGAGCATCGCCAATCCCACGCTGGCCTCCGGCAAGCTATCGGAATGAGCCAGAGCCAGCAGCTCCGGCGCGGAGTAATCGAGCAGCTTCCCGGCATCCCGCACCGGCACGCGCCCCCCGTGATGGTGATCGCTGCTGCTGCCCAGCGTGGAAGACAATCCGCCCCGAATCTGCCCCGCCAGCTCCACCGTGAGCACCGTCCAATGCTGCCCGATGCGGATATCCAAGGGCCTGGCACGGCGGGCATTCTCCTGCACCTGTGCTAACAGTCGTTCCAGTAAAGTCATAGTCTCCTTCATTAGTCCTCAGCGCGACGCACCTCGCGGGCGCGTCGCCGCGATTCCTTGAAGGAAAAAAACTTTTCCTTCAAGGGAATTTCTCGGTGCGTCCCAGCTAAGCAAGCGTGACCCCGAAGTGATCCAGGATGCGCCGGATGGGGGTGAAGATCGT
>WFQZ01000029.1 GCA_015486785.1 Thermoflexales bacterium | reverse complement strand
TACCGATAGCTCGGCGTACCGTTCGTTGAACCACTCCATCGCCGCGCCGATGGGATAGCCGTTCAGCAACTGCTCCAACGTATCCTCGAAGACTTTGAGCTGCCGCCCGGCGTCGCCCCACATAAACGAGTAGCCCCAGGCTCTTTCCACGTGACCGACGGCGGCCAGCGCGCTGCCCTTGGGATGCGAGAGCATGCGGCGGGGCAGATTGGCGACGAAAGCACGCGGCGCGATCTCCACCCGCTCGTGGGATGCCTCGCGGGCGAACTCGTCCAGCTTGGGCGTCCCCGCGCCGTAGCATGCGAAGAAGAACGCCAGCATGCCCGCCAGATGCGCGTCCCCGCTCAGATCATCGGCGGAAAAGTAGAAGTCCTCCGGGATGGGCTTGCGCCACTGCGGGCCGGGCCAATCGGAGCACAGCAACGCGCCTTGATGCCGCAATTGCCGGGGATCGCCCTTGGGGAATCCCATCCCGTGGCTGGCGGAAAACAGGAACGCCGGGGTCTCGTCGCCGCCCAGCAGATGGGCCAGTTGCGCTTTGTGCGCTTGTTCCGCGATGTAGGTTTTAAGTTCCCAATGCGCCAGCTTCTTCCGTAGTTCGTTTGATAGGGGACGCACCAATTGCCGCGCACTCAACGTTGTGGCGCGGTCATTGGGGCTTTGCGTGCCAAAGAACACCGCCTTGCGCGGCAGCTTGACCCCGGACTTCTCCGCCGTGACCACGCTTTCGGCGTACTGCGCGTACTGCTCCAGTGTATCAAAATGAATCCGCCCCACGGCGTATTGTACATCCAGCGAGAACTGGAAACGGTACGGCAGCAGCTCCGGATCGCCGACCAGCAGCAGGTAATAGGGGACTTTGGTCGGGTCGGCCGGCCCCGGCCCCATCTGCTGCCGCTTGAGGAAATCCAGATGCGAATCCCCCGGACGGTAGCCGTCCGGCCCGCTGAATTCCTTGTAATACTCGCCGGCCTGCTCGCGCCGCAACGCCAGCAACGGCTGGAGTGCATCCCGCAGCGCGTCTACTTGCGTATCCTTGGCCGCGAAGATCACGCCCCAACCGGTCTGGCTCAAATCGGTCACATCCGCGTTGACGCCGTAATGTGCCTCTTGCTGCTCGTGCTTGCTCTTCAGCGTGTTCCAGAGTTCCTCGCCGATCTGCTCGTGCAACGCCACCGCCGCGATGTCAGACGGTTTCATCGGCGGGAGTTCGTACTCGCCGGTGGCCCCGTTGATGCCGTTGAAAACTAATAGTTCTTCATCACCCATTTTGGCCTCCTCTAGTGCTGGATCATCCCTAAAAAGTATACCCTGAAACAGGAACGTAGGGAAGTTTGGCGGGCTGTTGACGTACTTAATAAATCGTAGTACATTTATATAGCTTGGATCTGTGTATCTTTATGGGTAGGGGAGAGGTATGAGGAAACTCGTTAATATTTTTATGGTGCTGTTGTTTCTGATGATCGCGCTACTAACTGGCTGGTTGTTGTCCGCTCTGTTGCGGCACCCCACCCGCAGCATTGAGATTGGGATGCCGACTGCATTTCATCCCCAGATCACCCCCACGATATACCCCAGCACTATGACGGTGCTCGAAGGGATTCAGTCTCTCAGCCGCCTGGAGACTGCTTCCTATCACATGGAGAAGGTGATCACCGCTGAGTCGGGACAAGGCCCGCTGGGATTTCTGTTCGGCGATAAGTTGTTGCTCATCGCGCACGGGGAGGTGATCGCCGGGGTGGACCTCAGCGATTTTGGCCCCAACGATGTGCGGACAACGGATGATGGCACTGTGTACATTCATCCCCCGGCGGCGGAGGTGTTTGTCAACACGCTTGACAACAACCGCACCTACGTTTACGACCGGCGCACCGGCGCGGCGGGGATGAATCCGCAGTTGGAGACGGCTGCCCGCCAGGAAGCGGAACAGATGATCTTGCAATCGGCGATTGAAGACGGCATCCTCGACGAGGCGGAGAAGAACGCCCGCGAGGTATTGCGCTCGTTCGTTTTGAGCTTGGGCTTCCAGCACGTGATCTTCGTTACCGAGATGCCCACGCCGACGCCTGCGCCGACCGTCGCGGTTTCTCCTATACTTACTCCCGCACCATAGGGCTGGCCTCCGGTTTAACCGGATTTCATCAAGGATAAAGGATTAGACTATGCGCATTAAACAACAACGTAAAGATTTTCAAGTTGAAGAACGGATCAATCTGCCTGGGGAGCAAGGTGCGTATGCTTACTATCGCGTCGAAAAGCGCGGCATCCCCACCACCGAGGCACGTGATCGTATGGCAGCGAAGCTCAAGGTCACGCCTAGCGCGGTGGCGTTCCCCGCGCTCAAGGATGCCGCCGCGATCACGGTTCAATACGCCAGCGTGCGCAAAAAAGGCCCTGCGTCGTTTGGCGATCAGGACTATCACGCGGAGCTAGTGCGTTGGGGACCGCGCGCGCTGCGTCCCACCGACCTGGAACGCAACTATTTCACCATCGTGGTGCGCGATCTGGCCCCGGACGAAGCGGCGCGATTGGCCGAGACGGTACGTGAGATGGAAACGCAGGGCTTGCCCAACTACTTCGACGAACAGCGATTCGGCTCTTATTCGCCCAAGGGCTTCCTGGGGAAGGCGGTCTTGCTGCGCGATGCCGAACTGGCCGTGCGCATCTACCTCTCCGAGCCAATGCGCGGCGATCCCCCGGCCATCCGCGAGTTTAAAGAGCTGGTCAAGACGCACTGGGGGCAATGGGGCTACTTGCTGCATCAAGCCCCCCGGCCATCCAACTTCCGCAGTGTGATCACTTACTTGAAGGATCACCCGCACAATTACCGCAAGGCCGTCAATCTGATCCAAGATCGCTTGCTCTCGATCTATCTGGCGGCTTATCAATCGTGGATTTGGAACAATGTCCTCAAGTTCTACCTGGAACATCACACGCCGATCACGGCGCAGATTGACATCGCCGATACGATGTTTCCGCTGCCGGCGTTGGATACGGACCTAACCGCGTTGCCGGTTCAGGCGATTGACTTGCTCCGCCTCACCGCGCAATACGCTGCGCCGGTGGACGAGGCTGTGG
>WFQZ01000028.1 GCA_015486785.1 Thermoflexales bacterium | reverse complement strand
GCTCGCTCACGTAGTGCGTGAAGGGCAGGAGCAGCCCGGTCAGTAAGCCGACCATGATGGCGGCCCACGGCGGGATGAAGGGGGCGGCTGCCAAGATCGCGCCCCATCCGGCGGCTGTGCCGCGTGCGCTCAACAGCGGTTCGAGTTCCCCGCTCACCAACCAGGCGTAAAGTTGCGCCGTGAGGACTGCGCCGCTCATCCCTAACAGGGTGTTGACGGCGGCGCGATTCCAATCCCACGTTGCGCCGAAGGTGTGGAACGGCCCGGAGACGGCCCAGCCGATCCAGCCGATCCCGATCAGCAAGGCTCCGGCGTTCGCCAGCAAGGGGAAGTAGGCCGGAGGCAAGGCCGTCGCGGGGGATTCGGTGGCGCGAGGGCGGCGCAGCAGCACGCCCAAGGCCATCGCGCCCGGCAGCCACAGGATCAGCGCACTGCCGCCGAAGTCCACGAACCCGTGTCCAAGCTCCAGCGTGGTGCCCAGGTGCGCCAGCCAACCGCTGCCCCACATCCAGCACGCGGCCAGCGGGACGATCAGAGTGCCGGTCAAAGTGCCGCCCAGCACCATCACCCAGCGGCGGCTATCCGCCAGCGCGAGCACGACGCCGAGCACGGCGGTGGTCATCAACGGCAGGTAGGAGAGGAACAGCGCGAAGACGCGCGGCGTGAGCGCGGGGTCGGCCAGGAAGAATCCGGCCAGCCCCGTCAATCCCCAGCCGCTGCCGCCGGGGGCCAACAGGCGATCCAGCCCGGCGAGTGACGCATCCGGGTCAATGGCGTGTGCGCCGCCCAGATGCAGCGCGAATCCCAGCGCCCAGTAGCCCAGCGTGCCTAGGGCGATGGAGAGCACCGCCAGCGGCGTGACGCGGCGGGCTTGCCGGGGCGAAAGTCCGCCCCAGGTTAGCAGCAAGAAGCCTAAAGGTAACAAGTATCCCCAAAGCCAATGTGGTGGCATAGCATTTCTCCCGTGTCTAGGTGTGATTAACGCCAGCTCAGGCGGAGGATGCCGCCGTCATCGCTGAGCGGTTGAATGGTTTGGTCGGCCAAGGTGAGCTGAAAGATGTCGCCCCGTTGGACGAAGGTGATGTTGCCGCCGTCCGGCGACCATTGCCAGGTGGGGGACTCAATCGCCAGGGTCTGATCTTCGTCCCCGGAGGTAAAGCAAGTTTGGTTAGAGCCGTCGCGGTCCTGGGTGCAGAGGGTGTAGGGGCCGAGATCGCTTTGGTACGGGACTTGGGCCTTTCCAAAGAGCAAAGTTTCTCCGTCGGGGGCGTATTGGGGCGCGGCCCACATGCCCACTTCGGAGGCCATTTCCACGCTGAACGCGCCGTTGGCCCTGAGCACCCACAGGTTGAAGACCGGACTATCCTCCGGATCGCTGTTGTCGGGGGCCGGCCCGTGGCTCACGGTGGCGAGAAACTCGCCGGACGGGTCCCAGGCGAGGGCCGGATTCCATGCCCAATCGCTCTGGGTGCGATAGGGCGGAAAGGTGAGCCGAGGGATGCGCTGGCGGTCGCGCACGGAGACCACGCCGACCGCCGACGGGGTGCTGTAGGCCAGGGATTTCCCGTTGGGCGACCAGGCGTAGCGCGTGCCCCACCAGCCATAGCCGCCGCCGGCGGTGGGCGCGAGCAGTTGCCGCTTGGAGATCAGGCGGTGGCGTGCGCCCAGGACGGCAGTCCACAAGTCGTTTTGGCCGCGCCAGCCGGGCTGCGCGTCGCTGGGTTCGGCGGTCGTCCAGGCCAGATGCACGCCGTCCGGCGACCAGCCGGCCCATAGGATGTTCCGCAGGTTCAAAGGGATGGGCTGCGGGTGCGCCTCGGTGGTGAGCGCGTACCACAGGGTGTTGATCCCCTCGCCGGTGGTGATGGCGCGGGTGAAGAGTAGTTTTTGCCCGTCGGGCGAGAGTTCAAACACTTGCCCGTCGAGGTCGCCCAGGGTGGTCAGGCGGCGGGGGCTGCGGTTGCTGCCGCGCATCAGCCAGGCATCTTGGCGGCTCAGGTACGCCAGCGTCCCGGTGATGGGGACGGTGCGTACTTGCTGCTTGGTGCCGATCAGTTGGACTTCGTCTTGCGGCGGGCGGGTGATCTGCTCGGAGATGAGGACGTGTTCGGTTTCTTGGCCGTCCTCGGTGGTGATGCGGTAGATGCGGGTGAGGATGCCGGGTTGACCGCTCTCCAGCAAGCGGGTTTCGCCTTCGGGGAGTGTGGCGTCGCGCACGGTGCGCCGTCCGAAGGGC
>WFQZ01000027.1 GCA_015486785.1 Thermoflexales bacterium | reverse complement strand
CCCTAGAGTTGGCCGGTTATGACATCAGCCGGGTACCGATGGCTTCTCTTTGCGCCGGTCTGAGCGTCGCCTGGCCTTTGAAGACACCCCAGAATTATGTCCCAAACTCGTGACGCTCTCACACTAGAGTTAATCCGTAGCGGAACTTCGCATGATAAAGGAGTGGTTTACTATGAATAGCAATCGCTTGCTGGCAAACGATAGCGGGCGTGCCCCGTCGGAGATTGTCGACATTATCGCGGGAAATAACTGAGTTGCGACTAAAAAGGAGGTGTGAAATGAGGGGACGACGCGGGCCTTGGGGCCGACCGAGGAGACCTTTGCCAAGAAGACCGCTTTGGGTGCGCCCCCGGCGGATTTGGGTACGTCCGTACCGCTGGGGCTGTCTCCCGTTGGTGATCTCGCTGGGGATGTTGCTGCTGATTCTGGCCGCGCACGGGCATTAATCCTTGCGCCAAGGACGAGACGATGAGCCAAACGATTCTGGTTGTAGATGACGAGCCACAGATTGTAAGGCTGCTCAAGGCGTATCTGGAGGCTGCCGGTTTCCGTGTGGTCACGGCGGCGGATGGATATGACGCGCTGCGCGTGGTGCGTCAGGAATCCCCGGACTTGATCGTGCTGGATTTGCTGATGCCGCGCGTGGACGGGCTGGAATTCACGCGGCGGCTGCGCCGTGACCACGACACGCCGATCATCATGCTCACCGCGCGGGTGGAGGAAACAGACCGCATCGTAGGGCTGGAGCTGGGGGCCGATGACTACGTGACCAAGCCCTTCAGCCCCCGCGAGATCGTGGCGCGGGTGCGGGCGGTGCTGCGCCGCACTCAATCCGCCCCGCCGCCCACGCCGCTGCTGCGCGTAGGCGATCTGTCCTTGGATCGCTCCGCGCACTTGGTGACCCGCAGCGGGGCAACGGTGAACCTCACGCCCACCGAGTACGCCTTGCTCGAAACGTTGATGAGTGCGCCGGGGCGCGTCTTCAGCCGCGCGGAGCTGCTGGAGGCGGCGCAAGGCGTAGCCTTCGAAGCCTACGAGCGCACCGTGGACGCGCACATCAAAAATCTGCGCCGCAAGCTGGAGCCGGAACCGGCCCAACCGCGTTACATCCTCACCGTGCGCGGCGTCGGCTATCGCTTGAATCCCAAGCCATGGTGATCAAATCCCTGTACTGGAAGGGCATCCTGGCCTTCGCGCTCGTCGCGCTGGTGGCCGTGGGCACGGTGGCCCTGCTCGCCGGACACATCACCGAGACCGAGTTTCGGCGGTACGCCTTCGTGCATACCGAAAATTGGAATCAGCCGGTGCGGATTCTGGAGGCCTATTACCGCGACCACGGCACTTGGAGCGGGGTGCAAGACGCCCTGCAGCAGGCGCAAGCTCGTTGGGCGCAAGGGCGGGGCAAAGGGCGCGGCGCGGATGGCTACGGGCCGCCCAAGATCGGCTTCCGGCTGGCGGATACGGCGGGCCACGTCGTCGCCGACACGGACGCCGCGCCGACGGGCCGCATCTCCCAAGCCCTGCTGCTCACCGGCATCCCGCTGACGGTGGACGGGGAGACGGTTGGCTATCTGCTCCCCGTGCCGCACACGGCGATGGAGCTGGATGCCCGTCAAGCGCAATTCCTGCATCGCATCTACAGCACCTTGTGGCTGGCGGCTCTGGCCGCGATGGGCGCGGCGTTGCTCATCGGCGGCGTGCTCTTCCGCTCCATCATCGCCCCGCTGCGCCAGCTCACCGAGGCCAGCCGCGCCGTGGCGGCGGGCGATTTTTCCGTGCGGGCACAAGTGCAGGGGCAAGACGAGGTGGCGCAACTGGCGCAATCCTTCAACCGGATGGCCGAGAGTCTCACCCAGGCGGAGCAAGCCCGCCGCCATCAGACCGCCGACATCGCCCACGAGCTGCGCACCCCGTTGACCGTGCTCCAGGGGGCCTTGGAGGCGATGTTGGACGGCATCTACCCCACCAACCGCGAGAACCTGGAGGCGGCCTTGGCGCAGGTGAAGACCCTTTCGCGCCTGGTGGCCGATCTGCGGCTGTTGGCTCAGGCCGATGCGGGGCAATTGCGGCTCTATCCCGCGCCGCTGGAGCTGGCGGAGTTCCTATCGGCGAGCGTGGACGCGCACCGTTTGCAAGCCCAAGAGCGCGGCGTCACCCTGGAGGTGAAAACGCCCTCCGCGCCGCTGCCGGTGCTGGCGGATCGCGAGCGGCTGGCGCAGGTGATGGGCAACCTGTTGACCAACGCCCTGCGCTACGTCCCTGCCGGCGGGCATGTCACCGTGGAAGCTGCCGCGCTTCAGGCCGAGGCGCAAGTGACGGTGCGCGATAACGGCCCCGGCGTCCCGCCGGAAGACTTGCCGCACCTGTTCGAGCGGTTCTGGCGCGGCGACCGCGCCCGTCAACGCAGCACCGGCGGCAGCGGCTTGGGGCTGACCATCGCCCGGCAGATCGTGCAGGCCCACCACGGACGCATCTGGGCCGCGCCGGCTCCAGGCGGCGGATTAGCCATCACGTTTTCCTTACCCCGGGCACAGAACCCGACGGATACTTCCTCCGAAGCGACTCAGACGTAGCCCCTGATTGTGGTAAACTAGGTTCGGGCGAGCCGTAAAATGGCACAAATTTGAAAGATCGTTTGGGAGGATAAATTATGCCCGTTACGTATGATGAGTTACACCAGCAACTATGGGAGCAGGCGAAGGAACTGAAGGCGCAGCTTGAAGCCCTGCAACGTTCCGTGCGCGAAGAAGGGGTGGGATACAGCAATCACATGGCCGACGTGGGCAGCGAGGTCTTCGAGCAGGCCCGTGACGTGTCGCTCTCCAAGACGCTGCGTCATTCCCTGGAGGATGTGGAAGCCGCGTTGCACAAATTTGATGATGGCACGTATGGCATCTGTGAATCGTGCGGCACGATCATTGAGCTGGCGCGGCTGGAGGCCCTGCCCTCGGCGCGATATTGTATGCAGTGTCAATCCCGCCACGAAGGAAAACGATGAACGCCACGGTACGCAGTCGCCTCTTGCTCCTCGGTGGCGCGTCCGCCGTGCTGGTGGCCGACCGGCTTTCCAAACTGTGGGTCGTCCACACGCTGCCGGAATACACCACCGTGGATATGCTCCCCTGGCTCAAGCCCATCTTGAGCTTTACTTACGTCCGCAACACGGGCGTGGCCTTTGGCCTGTTCCCCCAACTGGGACACGTGTTTATGTGGCTTTCCGCAGCCGTCATCCTGGCGTTGCTGATCTTTTACCGCTCCGTGCCGGTGGAAGAACCTTGGATGCACCTCGCTTTGGGGCTGATGACCGGCGGCGCGTTGGGCAACTTGCTGGATCGCGTGCTGAGCGGTTCGGTGGTGGACTTCCTGGATTTCAACTTCTGGCCTTTGCAGGACTGGCCGATCTTCAACGTGGCCGATTCCGCCGTCGTGGTGGGCACGGCGATCCTGGTGCTGGATTCTCTGCTGGCGACCGAGCGAGGACAGTCGCACGCCGCACCGCTGGAGGACGTGCCGCAAGATGTCTGAGCCGCGCACTTTACAGGCCGACCGCGCGATGCGCTTAGATGTGTTGCTGGCGGAGTGCTGCCCTTACCTGGAGCGGGACGCTCTGCGCCAATTGATACAATCGGGGCAAGTGCTGGTGAACGATGCGCCCGCGCTCAAGCCGGGGCAGTATCTACAGTCCGGCGACCGGGTTGTGGCGCAAGTCCCGCCGCCGCAGGATGTCCCGCAAGCGGATGTTTTCGCCCGCAGTTTGCAGATCGTGTACGAGGACGAGGCGGTGTTGGTGCTGGATAAGCCCGCCGGGGTGTCGGTGCGCCGCGAGCGCGGCGAGCCGGCCGGTTTAACGCTCGCCCGGCAGGTTGCGGAGCAATTTCCCGCCAGCGCACACTTGGGCGGCGCCGGGCACGGCGGATTGCTCACGCAGTTGGATCGGGAAGCCTCCGGGCTGCTGCTGGCGGCCAAGACGGAGGCCGCTTACCGAGAACTCAAACGCGCCCTCAAGCGGCACCGCATTGAACGGCTGTATACGGCCTTGGTCGAAGGGCGGTTGCGTGGAGAGGACACCATCACCAATCCCATCGGCAACGTGCAACGCACCCGGCGGCAGCTCGCCGTGACCCGCGAGGGCCGTCCGGCCAGCACCTACTTCCGCGTTCAGCGGCACTACAAGCAAGATCGCCGTTCGTACACCTTGTTGCTGGTGCGCCCCGATACCGCCCGCCGTCATCAAATCCGCGTTCATCTGGCCTGGTACGGTGCGCCGCTGGTGGGAGATCGGCTGTACGGCTCGCGCCGCCAGTTGCTGTTGGAAGATCGCATCTTCCTGCACCTGGGCGCGTTGAGCTTTCCCCATCCCCTGAGCGGAGAAACAGTGCGCTTGGAATCTGGCTTGCCGGCGGAATTGCGCTCAATTTTGCAGTGGTTAAACCGTCCCAAATGACGGCGAATTCAAGAAACGAGGAGTTATGATGCGAGAGTTAAACATTGCGGTGGTGCAAATGGCACCGGAATTAGGCCGGATGGAGGCCAACATCGGCAAGATGTCCGATATGATCGCGAAGATCGCCACCGAACAGCCGGTGGATGTGATCGTGTTCCCGGAGCTTTCGGTGACCGGGTACGAAGGCGGGCAGCGGTTCGCGCAGATGGCGCAGCGTGTCCCCGGCGCGGTGACCAACATCCTGGGGCAGCACGCGGTGGAGTTCGGCGTGTACGTGCTCATCGGTATGGCGGTCAAGGAGAAGGTGGAATCGGTGTTGTACAACAGCGCGGTGCTCATCGGCCCGGATGGCGGCGTGGCCGGAGAGTATCGCAAGGTTCACCTGCCGGCGGAGGAGCGATTGGTCTTCCGTCCGGGGTACAAAATCCAGCCGATAGAGACGGAAGTGGGCACGCTGGGGCTGATGGTGGGCTGGGACTTGGCCTTCCCGGAGGTGGCCCGCAATCTGGTGTTGGAAGGGGCCGAGGTGTTGCTGCTGCCCGCCGCCTGGCAGACTCAGGACGCGGATATGTGGCGCACGCTGCTGGTCGCCCGCGCCTACGAAAACGATGTCTTCATCGCGGCGGCCAACCGCTCCGGCGAAGAGCCGTCCTACACCTTCGCCGGGCAGAGCGCGGTCCTTGCGCCCGGCGGCGAGGTGCTGGCGGCCATTGAAGACCCGCAGCCGCCGCTAGAGCCGGAAGGCGAGGACGAAGCAGAGCCGCTCCCGCCCACGGAAGGCTACATCGTCGTGCGGCTCGATCTGGACCTGGTGCGCCGTCGCCGCGAAGAGACCCAAATCATGCTCGCGCGGCAGCCGGGCGCGTATCGCGCCATCGTGAAGAAATACTAGCCGCAGTTAGGTGCGACGCACTTCCAAAGTGCGTCGCACCTGTGATTTCCTCCGCGTCTCTCGGCGGCCTTTGACCTCGGTGGGGGGA
>WFQZ01000026.1 GCA_015486785.1 Thermoflexales bacterium | reverse complement strand
GTCGCTGTGAGTCCTGCTCCCAGCGTGATGGGGCCGCTATCCAGCAAGCTGCCCCAGACTTGGCTGCTGTGGAAGACGAGGTTGAAGGTGTCGGTGTAGTTGCCGGTGTTGGTCAGGTAGTGGGTGTAGGTGTAGGTGGTGTTGACCGTCGCGTTGGTTGTCGTGTGGTCAGGGGCGAAGGCGGCTTGCGGCGCAAAGCCCACCGTCGTGGTGTCCACCACTTGGCGGTGCAGGTAAGGATCGGCGGACGAGGTGGCGGTGAAGATGGCCGTATCCACGGTGCCGCTGATGGCGTCCGCCGGAATGGTGACGTAGGCGATCACCGTGTCGGTCACTCCGTGCGCCAGAGTCAGCGAGGGCGTGGGGGCGACGGTGACCGGCCAGCCGTGGGCGGAGTAAGCGGCGAAGGTGTAGGTGTCGGTGATGCCGCCCAGATTCCCTATCGTGTGGGTGTAGCTGACGACTTGCTGCGGCAATCCGCCGGCGACGCTGTCGGTCACGAAGGTCATCGCGTAGGGGTACTCGTAGGCCCCGGCGTCGTACCCCGCGCCGACGGGCCGGGCGACGTTGTCTAGGTCGGGCGAGATGCCGGAGGAGCACATATCTATGGCCGGGGAGTCGCCCCGCAGGTGATAGTCCTCACCGGTGGCGTTGACGAAGCGCGGGTCTACGGCGATGCCTTGAGTGCCGCCTCGGTCAATGTTGCAGGTCGCCGTCACCGTGCCGAGCGCCCAGAAGCCGCCTCCCCAGGCGATACTGCTGCGGATCACGGCGGTGTCGGTGCCGTTCGCCGAGAGGTCCGCCGCGCTGGCGTCATTCGCCAGCGTGACATTGGTCAGGGTGATAACGCCATCGGTGGCGCGGATGCCCGCACCATACGCCTGACTGACGGTGTTGCTGTAGATGAGGGTGTTGTTGATGTCCGACACGGCACCGGAGCCGCTCTGGTAGACCGCGCCGCCGCGCACGGCATCGTTGTGGTGGAGCACGGAGCGGGCCAGCGTGGTCGTGCTGCTGTAGACGTAGATCGCGCCGCCGTAGTTGGAAGCCTGGCTGTTACGGATGGTGGTATCAAGGAGGTACAGTGTGCCTCCGGTGAGGTAGACCGCGCCGCCGTTGCCGGCAGTGGCCTGGCTGCCGCCCGTTGAGCTTCCCATATCAACACCGGTGAGGAATACCGCTGAATGGTTATCGCCGTAGACTGCGCCACCGTTGTCCGCAGAGTTGATCAGAACGTGCGGGCGGGTGCTGCTGTACGAAGTAGCCCAGACCTGTCCGCCGTTTTCCAAGTAGATCACGCCGCCGTTTCCACCGGCGGTGTTGGAACCGGCCTCTATATCACCGGCGGGAATGAGCAGGTTATTGGAGGCGAGGGCGATGGCCCCGCCGTTCCCGTCGGCGTGGTTGGTGTTGAGCCGCAGCTGTGAGCCGTTGATAGCGTAGAGTGCCACGAGGGAGTCGCTGCTGTCCACGTAGAGCGCGCCGCCGTTACCGCCGGCGTTGTTGACGGCTAGGTAGCTGGTGCGACTCTCATCGCCGGCGGCGAAGTCCGCGTCGCAAGTGCCGAGCACGGCGACCGCACCACCGTTACCGTCGGCCTGGTTGTAGCGCAGGTCCCACCAGCCGGTGAGGTCAAGGGTGCCTTCGTCTATGTAGATCGCGCCGCCGTCGGTGGCGGCGGAGTTGTATTGTAGGGTACTGTCGGAGATGTCCACATCGGCGTTGTTGGCAGCCGCGATACCGCCGCCGCTACTTCCCAATACCCGGTTGTGACTGACGGTCGAGTCGTTGCTGATAACGAGCGTGCCCCCATTGGCCCGGATACCGCCGCCGATGTTCCCGGCGGTGTTGCTGATGACCTGGCTGTGGTCCAGCGTCACCGAACCGCTATAGGAGTAAAGCCCGCCGCCGTACCCGCTGCTGCCGGGAGCCGAGTGGTCCCGAACAGTGCTGTTGATCAGCGTCAAAGCGCAACCGGTGTGGACGTATGCACCGCCGCCGAGGGCCGAACCGCTGGTGCTGAATGTGTTGCTGATAATGGTGGTGTCGCTGAGGACCGCTTGCGAGCCTTGGTAGAGGTACAATCCGGCGCCATAGTGGCCGCTGCTGCCCAGGCTGTTGCCCGGTGTAATGCCGGAAAGCCCTACCGTTGCGCCGGTCATATCCAGGGTGCTGTTATCAAGGAAGAGGCCACCGCCGTAGTAGTCCGCCTGGTTGACGGAGATGTTGCCGTCTTGGATGTTCAGGGTGCTATTTTGGGCGTAGATGCCGCCGCCGCGCTCCGCGCTGTTGACAAAGTCGAGCCGGATGATGAAGAAGGTGCTGTAGCCGATGGCCATATCCCGCGCGTGCAGGTCGCTGCCGTTGGTCAGGTCGATCGCGCCGCCGTAACGGTCGGCGAAGTTCCAGCCCATAGCGCCGTAGTCGAGCCGCACCGTGCTGCCGTCGGCGTAGACGCCGCCGCCATCATAGGCGGTGTTGGAGTTGAAGTAGACGTCGGTCGCGCTGATGGTCCCACTGTTGGTGACGTAAACGCCGCCGCCTTTGCCGTCGCTATCAGCGGCTTTGTTGGAGGTGAAGACAATGTTGTCTGCGTGGACTGTGCCGCCGGGGATGTAGAGTCCGCCCCCGCTGGCTGCACAGTTGGCGGTGATGTTCAGGTCGCCGTTTCCTGTGAGTTGTCCCCAGATGCGCCCTCCGCCACCGCCGCTGGAATCGGTGGCGACGTTGTCGCGGAGGGATACGTTGCCGGTAGTGGTGATGACGCTGTCGTCGCTGATGTAGAGGCCACCGCCGAAGTAACCGTGGTTGTCGTGGATGTCTACATCGTCCAGCGTGACCTGCGAGTGGTAGACGGCACTGAGACCGCCCCCGTAATTACCGCTACCCCAAGCGATCTCCATATCGCGCAACGTCACCGTGCTGCCGCTTATGTTGAGCGCGGTCCCGCCCCCCAGGCTGCCTTCGATGATTGTGGCGGCGGTGCCGGTGATAGCGCAGGTGCTATCGTACCCACCGATGAGCGTGATGTCTTTGCCGGAGATTTCCACCGTCTCGAAGTAGGTGCCTGATGCCACGCGCACTGTGTCCCCATCCTCGGCGGCGTTGATCGCCTGCTGGATGGTGGCGTATTCGCAGGAGCCGTTGATGCCCACGCGGGCCGCGCCGCCGACCTCGTCCGCGCCTATGTCGTAGGGAGATGCGGCGGTATCTTGGGCGATGGGCCGCTCCTCACCGTCAATATCTGTGTCGGGGCCGTTGACGCAGCGGTCGATGAGCGGGCTGGTGGTGCGCAAGTGGAAGTCGGATGTGGAGACGAACAGCGGGTCGGTGTTCATATTCCCTACTCCCTCATAGCCGCCCTGGATGTCGGAGTAAGTGACGTTTTCACCGCTGCTATTGATGCCGACCGTGTGACCCCAGACGATGGAGCAACTGAGGTTGAGGGCGGAGTTGTACATATCTATGGCACGTCCGGTGGACGCGCCGTTCGCGTCATTGTAGGCCCAGGTGTTGCCGGAGCCGTTCAGCGTGGCGGAGGTGTAGAGCCGCACCCCGTCGCCTGTTCCGCTGGTTGAGTCGTTACGGGAAAAGATCACGCTGTTGGCATCCACCTTGCTGCTGTATGCGTATAGCCCGCCGCCGAGCCGTCCGCTGTTGCCTTGGACGGTGGTGTTATCAAGGTGGGCATTGCTGTTGTAGAGGTACGCGCCGCCGCCGTCACTATCGGCGGTGTTGCCGTAAAGCTGGTTGCATGCAGTTCCTGTGCAGGTGTAGGAGCCGGGGTCCATATCGAGCAGGGCGTTGTTTATGACATAGGCTCCGCCACCCTTCCCGCCGGCATCGTTATACCTGATGGCACTCATATCACTGTACAGGCTGCTGTTATCCAGGTACGCGCCGCCGCCGTTACCGTCGGCGGTGTTGGAATACAAATCCGCGCGGTCGTGCATAGCGATGGTGCTTCCCTGGGCGTAGATGCCGCCGCCGTCCCCGCTGGCGGTGTTGTACTCAATCTCCGAGCAGTCTCCATCAATGGTCAGCGTGGCGGTGATGAGATAGGCTCCACCGCCCTTGATGCCGTCGTTGGAGTAGATGTCGGAGCAATCGGTCAGGAAGACCGAGCCTTCCTCCAGGTACAGGCCGCCGCCGAAGCCGTCGTCGGTCAAGGCCTCGTTGTCGTGGATGTCTGATGAGAGGGGGAGGTCAATTTGCGGCATGATGTTTTCTTCCTTGGAGGCGTAGACACCGCCGCCCAAGGGCGCGCTGTTATTGTAGATATTGCTATCGCTAAGCCGGATGCGGCTGCCGTAGAACCGTAAGCCGCCGCCCTTGCCGGTGGCCGAGTTGTCGTGGATGCTCACGTCCGTCCCGGCGATGCCGGCGTTGGGGCCGGCCCACAGGCCGCCTCCCCAGATTGACTGGTTGCCGTAAATCTCCACATTGTCCAAGGTCAAGTAGCTGTTATCGCCGGGCGCGCCCTTCGCGAATTGAATCCCGCCGCCTTCAGAGGTGGTAAGGCCGTTGGTGATGTTCAGATTGCGCAGGGTGACGCTGATGTCCTTGGCGATGATGATGACCGAGTCATTGTGTCCCCCGTCCACGGTGGTGTTGTCGGTGGAGCCGCTGGCGCAGCCGTTGTAGCCGCCTTGCAGGGTGAGGGTGATGTCAATGGTGAGGTTTTCGGTGAAGGTCGTGCCGCCCGCGATGAGGATGCGGTCGCCGGGGGCGGCGGCTGCGATGGCCGCGCTGATGGTGGTGTAGGTGCAGCCTTGGCCAACGGTGAGGTCGGCTGCCGGACGACTCGGTGCGGGCAAAGCGGGGCGCACGGAGAGTGCCGGGCCGCTGTTTTCGGCGTGGTCGGCGGAGGCGGCGACGGCGAACGCACGGGCGCGGTTAGCGGCGGCTTCTTTCGCTTGCGTCTCCACGTCGACCTGCTCCTGCGCCGCGCTGACGGGCGCGGTCGGCGGGTGCGGCGGGGCGGCTGCGAAGAGCTGCTCTTGCGCCCGTTCGATTTCCGTGTGGACGGCGTCTAGGGCCGGGCCGGTGAGCGTGTCTCTCAGGGCCAAGACGGCCTCCGGGCCGCGCTTCCAGGTGGCCTCGGCGAGGGCGAGTGCGTCGCTAATGGCCTGTTGGCGGGCTTGTTCCGCGTGCGTCCGCTCGGCCTCCAGCGAGGATTCAAGCGTTCGTTGCCACAGTTCGCCCGCGCTCGGCACGGGAGATGGCTCCGGCTGCGCGAGTGACTGCGCGGAGGATACCGAGATCGGAGCCGACGTGCTGCCGCCATCAACTTGAGATTGGCAAACCCCCAGGTTAAGCGGTTGGCAGCCTTCGCAGGCTAACGAGTAATCTTGCGGGCCTTGCGGCACCGTTGTGCCCTTCACCCGCACCAGCCAGGTGCCGATGAGGTTTTCATCAGATGCGGCGACTTGCACTTGCTCTTGGTTGTTGAGGCTGTCCGTGCCACGGGTGGCGTTGTTGGTCGGATGGGCCGGGTCGAGCACCAAGGGATGCCAGACCGAGCCATCGGGGGCGACCAGCTCCAAGTCCAGGTTGTTGATCAAGGCCGGATTGGCGTTGACGGTGGCTTCGTAGTCGTCCCAGGCCAGACTGACGGAGACGGGATCATCGTCATCAGGGACGACGAAGTAGTAAACGTCTACCTCGCCATCGTCCACGCTCTCTTGGAGAAAGGCTTTGCGGGCGATGAGGTCTATGGCCGCGTGGATGTCCGCTTGTCCGTAGCCCCATTGGTAGTCGGGGCCGGGGCGTCCCATATCTACCGCCGTCTGCATCAAGATGGCTCTGGCGGTGGAAGGCCAGAAGTCGCCAGTGGTATGGTAAGCGGCGCGGTATTCCTGGAGCATCAGCGCGATGCCGCCGGCGATGGCGGGCGTCGCCATAGAAGTCCCGGCCATCGTGTCGTAGGGATAGCAGTAGTCATCGCCGGTGCCGTCGCAGTCGCGCGAGGTTGCGTCAATGAAGTCTTTGGAGATGGTGGATTTGATACCGCCATCACCGCCCACTTGATCGCCGCCCGCCACGATGAGCGGTTTGAGGCGGCCATCGTCGGTAGGCCCCCAGGAGCTGAAGGCGGTCATAGAGTTGTTGTCGGTGTTGGACGCGCCGACGTGGATGGGGTTCTTGGCGGCGGCCGGAGGGGCGATTTTGCGGTAGCCGGTCGGGGTGGTGGCGCAGTGTGTCCCGCCCCGCTCGTTTCCCACGGCCCAGGTGGCGATGTATTTGTCGCCGATGCCGACGGCGGAGTTGCCGCCGCGCACGATCTGATCCATCAAGCGGGCACTCTGGCCGTAGTTGCCCAGCAGATCGCAGCTACTGGGGAAGTAGTAGGAGATGTTGGAGCCGATGCTGGCCGTGCCGATGTCCGCGCCGTAGGTGTTTTGGGCTTCGGCCCAGTCGTGTTCAATGTCGCCGGGGTTATCGTAGAACCACATGCCGGTGCCGTCCCACTCGAAACCGTAGGAGATGATGTCCACCGCCGGGGCCATGCCGCGCCATTGATTGGTGGAGCCGCCGACGGACGAGCTGCGCGAGCCATCGCCGCCGAGAGTTCCGGCGACGTGGGTGGAGTGATCGGCGACGCCGGTGGAGTCGCCGTGCGTCAGGCGCGAGTAGAAGTCCGAGTGGTCTCCCACTTGCCCCACGTCGTAGACCAGCACATCCACCCCGCTGCCGTCGAGGTTGTAGGGGGAGTCCTGCACGGTGTCCACGCCGATTTGAGCGCGGATGCCGTCATTGTTGGCCGTCAAGGGCGGATCGGCTGGTTCAATCCACTGGATGGCATCTTCTGCGGCCAGGGCGGCGAGGTTGTCCGGCGCGATCTCCACGATCAGGGTGTTGATCCCGCGCACTTCGCCCACAACTTTCCCGCCGTGCGCTTTGACCAAGTCCCGCCCGGTGGTGAGGCTCTCGTCGCCGTGGAGGGAGACGAATACCGCCGCGATGCCGTTGGGGGAGAGGTTGTACGAATCCCACCGCTGGGCTTGAATCGCCGGGGCGAGTTTATCTTGGGGCGTCAACCGGCCCAGCCACGTCAGCCCCGGAGTGTGGAGCAGTGCCGGAACGTCCGTGGTCGGCACAGAGGCAATCCAGGCGTAATCCGGGACGTAGGCCAGCAGCTTGATGCCCCGCGCGGCCAGTGCGTCTTTGGCCGCTTGCCGGGGGATGTAATCGAGTTGCAACAGTACGTGCATCCGCCCGCCGATGGCTTGATGCGCCAGTTGTTGCAGCGCACTTGTCTCAGGTGCTTGGGGGATAAATTCGCGGGATTTCAGGTGAATCGTGTGCGTGATGGTGGCGGTGGGAGGTGGCTCCTCCGGCTCCGGACCGGAGGGGGGAGAGGCTTCTTCCGGCGATGGCGGCTGCGCATCGTCGGACGGTACACTCTGGGGCGGTCGGTGCATCTCTGCCGCTTGCACGGCGGGCGTTGCACCGGGCACAAAGGGCGTGATGAGGGCGGATAAGATGAACAAGGTGCCCCAGATCAGGCGTAAGAAACGGGTCAAATTCCTAAACATGCTTCCTCCTTGGCTAAAGAATAATGGTGAGCGGATGCTCCGCTCTCATAGCACGATGGGGTTTCATTCCTAGAGGGAATGTTATTCGGACAGGGATGACAGATGAGGTGAACTACGTTATCATTCTAACTATGGTAGTATAAATTTCCATTGTCGTCAAGCTGCCGCTTTTCGCCCAAGGCGAAGGGGCGCGTTTTAGTCACGTCGCGGAGGGAGTATGCGTTGGTTGGATGAAGTGGGGCTGCCCACCTTGCGAGCCTATTTCCCGGCTCTTTCCTGGTTCTCGCCGGGGCGACCGTTTTTGCTCGCGGCGGGGCTGACGCTGGCACTGCTGGGTTTGTTCTACGGCGGACGCGCGGCCTGGCAGCGGCGGCGATTGGCCGGGTGGCAGACGGTCTTGCCCCAAACCTCGCTCGTCTCGCTGGCGGAATCGCCGGTGGGGGTGTGGGTGGCCGGCGCGGAGCAACTGTGGCGTTGCGCTCCCACGCTCGCTTGCACGGAGCTGGAG
>WFQZ01000025.1 GCA_015486785.1 Thermoflexales bacterium | reverse complement strand
TCCAGCGGATGCGCGACGGCTTTCCGCCGCCGCTGCTCGCGCTCATCCGCCAGATCGGCGCGGAGGCCGCCCGCCACGGGCACATCGTGTACTTCGTCGGCGGGCTGGTGCGCGACCTGCTCTTGGGGCAACAGATTTTCGACGTGGACTTGGTCGTCGAGGGAGATGCCATCCAGCTAGGGCAGACGTTATCCCGCCAATACGGCGGCGAGGTGCGCACACACAGCCGCTTCGGGACGGTGAAATGGCTGCTGCCGGCGGACATCTGGCAAAAGGTCGCCCCGGCGCAGCCCACCGAAGAGCCGCTCCCAACCTCCATTGACCTGGTGACGGCACGCACCGAATTTTACGAAAGCCCCACGGCCCTGCCGCGCGTGGAGCGCAGCTCCATCAAGCAGGACTTGCACCGGCGGGATTTCACGATCAACACGCTGGCGGTGCAGCTTGACCCACAGAATTGGGGACGGCTGCTGGATTTCTTCGGGGGCAAGGCAGACCTGGAAGCGGGCATTATCCGCGTGCTGCACAGCCTCAGCTTCGTGGACGATCCTACGCGCATCCTGCGGGCGGCGCGATTTGAGGCTCGCTTGGGATTCCACCTGGAGCCGCGCACCGAGGCGTTGATCGCCGACGCGCTGCCGCTGCTCAAACGCATCACCGGAGGGCGGGTGCGCCACGAGTTGGATATGATCTTCCACGAGGCGCAGCCGGAATTGGCACTAAAGCGGCTTCAGTCACTGGGCGCACTCCAGGCGATTGACGAGGCGCTGAGGTGCGATGCTTGGCTGGCCGACTCGCTGGCCCGCTTGCGCAGCGTCAACCTGGCAGCGTGGGATCTGCCGGATACGGACGACACCCGCTTGGAGCTTTCGTGGGCCTTGTTCCTCTACCGCCGGCCCCGTCCCGTCGTGCAGCGGGTGGCGCGGCAGTTGTTGATGCCCCGCCGCTTCGTCGAGGTGCTGAGTCAGCGGGACGAGCTGCACGCGGTGCTTCCCCGTCTGAGCGACTCGCTCGCCCCCGGCGAGATCGCCGACCTGCTCGCCCCGTTCCCGCCCAAGCTGCTCTTGCTGGGCTGGCTGGTCACGCCGCAGGAGCAACCCCGCGCCATCCTGCGCCGCTACGTCCGCGAGTGGCGGCACGTGCGTCCCGCACTGCGCGGCGACGATTTGCAGCGATTGGGCATCCCGCCGGGGCCGATTTACCGCACCATCTTCCACGCGCTGCGCACGGCGCGGCTCAACGGCGAAATTTCCACCCGCGCCGAGGAAGAGGCTTTGGCCCGCACTTTTCGGCCCGCCGCCGAGTGAAGATCGTCCCTGCGAAAGTGGAATATGGTATACTGCGCTCCGGCTTATCGGAAGATAGGCACATTTTGAATCCGAACCAAAGGAGGTTGTAATGATTCGCAAACGAAAGATTCGCGGCACCAACCAAGTCAAGGTGACCTTCGCGCTTCCGGTCACGCATCCACACGCCAAGGCGGTTGTGGTGGGAGACTTCAACAACTGGGACCCGTCCGCCAACAAGATGTGCAAGCGCAGCAACGGGACGTACAGTGCCGTGGTGACGCTGGAGCAGGGGCAACGATACGTGTTCCGCTATCGGGACGGCGATTTCTGGTTCAACGACGAAGCCGCCGACGGTTACGAAGGCGAAAACTGCGTCTTGCTGACGTAACAATCCACCGGCCCCGACAGGTCTGATAACTTGTCGGGGCTGCTTTTTGGAGGCAGATGATGATGAAAACTATCGCAGTGTTGACCAGTGGAGGAGATGGGCCGGGGTTGAATCCATGCATCCGGGCGGTGGTGCGCCGCGCAGTGAAGAAGGGGCTGGAAGTTTACGGCGTGCGGCGCGGGTACTCCGGGTTGATCGGCGGGGACATCATTTCCTTGAACAGCCGCGACGTTTCCGGCATCCTGGGGCGCGGGGGGACATTCCTGGGCACGGCGCGATGCCCAGAGTTCAAGGACATCAAAGTGCGGCGCACTGCGCTGCGGCATTTGAACCAACGGAGCATTGAAGGGTTGATCGTCATCGGGGGGAACGGCTCGCTGACCGGCGCGCTGGAGCTTGACAAGATGGGCTATCCGGTGATCGGCATTCCGGCCTCCATTGACAACGACGTCAACGAGACAGACATCGCCGTGGGCGTGGATACGACGCTCAACACGATCCTTGAATCAATCGACCGCATCAAGGACACGGCCACTTCGCACCAGCGGGCGTTCCTCGTTGAGGTGATGGGGCGGGATTGCGGCTATCTGGCCTTGCAAAGCGGCATCGCCGGGGGCGCGGAGCTGGTGTTGGTGCCGGAGCGCGAAGGGCCGCCGATGGAGCAAATCGCGGATGAAGTGGTCAACGCTTACGTGGAAGGGAAGAGCCATTGCATCATCGTGATCGCGGAAGGCTGGAAGCCGGGCACTCGCGCGGTGGAAGATTACCTCAAGAAACGCGCGGATTTGGGCTTCGATGTGCGGGTGACGGTGCTGGGACACGTGCAGCGCGGAGGACGGCCCTCGGTTTTCGACCGCACGTTAGGCTCGCGCATGGGCGCGTATGCCGTGGACGCCCTGCTCCAGGGCGAAACGGGGAAGATGGTGGCCTTGCGCAGCAGCAAGCTCACGCTGGTGCCACTGGCCGATGCTGTGCGCACGCTCAAACCGCTCGACCCGGAGATGTTGGAACTGGCCGATATGTTAGAGTGAGATGGCATTTTCACGGCAACGATTCCGTGCCCTGATCCGCAAAGAATTCATCCAGTTGTTGCGAGACTGGCGCACGTTGCTCAGCATCCTGCTGATCCCCATCGTTGAAATGTTCCTGCTGGCCTACGCGGTGAACTTGACCATTGACCATATCCCGATGGTGGTGGCCGACCTGAGCCAGGACGATCAAAGCCGCGCTCTGATCCACGCGCTGGTGATCTCCGGCTACTTTGATGTGCTCCAGTACGTGGACAGCGAAACGGAAGTCATCCACGCCATTGACCAGGGGCAAGCTCGCGCCGGGCTGGTCATTCCGCCGGGATTTGCCACCGGCGTGGCACGCGGCGACGCGCAAGCCTTGATGATGCTGGACGGCTCGGACTCATTCACGCTGCAATCCGGTTACGGCGCGGCGTTAGCCATCGCGCAAGCCCGCTCCACCGAGCTGGCGATGGAGAAAGTCTCCCGTTCGGGCATCACCGCCCTTGGCGAACTGCCGATTTTCACATCGCTGCGCATCCTCTACAACCCCAACATGGACGGGATGGTGTTTATGGTGCCGGCCACGGCGGCGATGCTCTTGCAGGTGATGACGATGGGCATGACCGCGATGTCCGTGGTACGCGAGCAGGAAATGGGCACGCTGGAACAGTTGTTGGTCACGCCGGCACGCCCGATGGAGCTGATTTTGGGGAAGCTCGTGCCCAACATCTTGGTCGCTGCGGTGGACATGGTCATGGTGGTGCTGTTCGGCGTCTACTGGTTCGGCGTGCCTTTCCAGGGCAACCCGTGGCTGCTGGGCATCCTGTCGCTGCTGTTCATCATTTCGGGCCTGGGGCAAGGATTGCTGGCCTCCAGCATCGCCCACACGCAGCGCGAGGCCGGGCAGATGATCGCCGTGCTGATGATGCTCGCCAACTTGCTGACTGGCTTCATCTATCCGCGCACCGCCGCGCCCTTGTGGGTACAACTGATCGGCGATCTCATTCCCCTGACCTACTTCTTGCGCATCATTCGCGGCATCTTCACCAAGGGCATCGGCGTTTACTTCATCTGGCAGGATATTGCCGTCTTGCTGCTGTACAGCGTGGTGGTGATGGTGCTGGCGGCCAAGTCCTTCAAAACCCGCCTGGATTGACGATGAACGAGATCGCCATCCGCACGCGCGACCTGGTCAAAATCTTCAAGACCCGCCGGGGCGCGATCAACGCCGTGAACGGGGTGACGCTGCAAGTGCAGCGCGGGCAGACCTACGGCCTCATCGGCCCGGACGGCGCGGGGAAGACGACCACCACGCGCGTCATCCTGGGGCTGCTGCGCCGCACGGGCGGGGAAAGCTCCGTGCTGGGCTACGACTCAATGAAGGATACCTACGCCATCCGCGAGCGGGTCGGGTACATCGCGCAACAGTTCGCGCTGCCCGGCGATCTCACGGTGATGGAGAACATGCGCTTCTTCGCCGACATCCACCAGGTGGACGAGGAAACTCAGCGGCACCGCATTCCGGAGCTGCTGGAGTTCGCCGGATTGAGCCGCTTCACCAAGCGGTTGGCGGGGAAACTTTCGGGGGGGATGAAGAAAAAGCTGGCCTTGGCGTGCAGTTTGATTCACGGGCCGGACGTGGTGATGCTTGATGAGCCGACGTTGGGCGTTGATCCGGTCAGCCGCCGCGAGTTTTGGGATCTGCTGGGGGAGCTGCGCACCGAGAAGGGCTTGACGATCTTCGTGTGTACTCCGTACATGGACGAGGCGGAGCGGTGCAACTTGATCGGCCTGATGTACGAGGGGCAATTGGTAGCGCACGACAGCCCGGAGAAAATCAAACGGCTCGTGCCCGGCCAACTGCTGGAGTTCACGCCGTCGCACTTTGCCCCGGCCAAGGAACGGCTGGCGGAATTAGAGGGCGTGTTGGAGATTCAGACTTACGGGCGGATGATCCACGTCTTCGTGGATCACGCAGCCCGCCGCCAGGCCGAAATCATCCGCGCGTTAGGCGATCAGGGGATCACGTGCGAGGGCATGCGGGAGATAGAGCCGCGCATGGAAGAGGCTTTTATCTCGCTGATTCGCAAGCAGCAGGAGCGAGCGCGGGCGGCAAGCGAAACAGCCGCAGCGCGTTCGCCGTCGTGATGGCGGCCACCTCGTCAGGGGAACAGCCGCGCAGCTCCGCGATCCGCGCGGCGATGTAGGAGAGATACGCCGGTTCGTTGCGCCGTCCACGGAAGGGATGCGGGGTCAGGTAAGGGCCGTCAGTTTCCAGCAGCAAGCGATCCAGGGGCACGGTTCGCGCCACCTCGTGCAGGTTGACGGCCTTCTTGAACGTCACCGGGCCATCCATCCCGATGAAGAAGCCCAGGGATAACGCCTCACCGAGCAAGGCCGGACCGGCAGCGTAAGCGTGTAACGTCCCCCGCCGCCCGCTGCCGCCCGCCACCCACGAGCGCAGGATGGACAGAGTATCGGCATGCGCCTCGCGGTCGTGGATGATCACGGGCAAGTCCAGCTCGGCGGCCAGCGTCAATTGCGCCTGAAAGACCTCGCGCTGCCGCGCGGGCGTGGCACACGGCCAGCCGCGATCCGGCACGGAGGGCCAGTAGTAATCCAAGCCGATCTCGCCGATGGCGACCACGCGGGGGGAACGGGCCAGCGCACGGAGTTCGGCTTGGACGCGCTCGTCGAAGGAATCGCCCTCGGTGGGATGAATGCCGACCGCCGCGTACAGTTGACACGGCCCCTCGGCGTACTGCTCGGCCAGAGCCACGGCGGCGCGGCTATCGGCCAACGTCGTGCCGGGCACGACCGCCGCCGTCACCCCAGCCTCAGCCGCACGATGCAGCACCGCGTCTAAATCCGGCGCGTAGCGGCGCATCTGCAAATGCACGTGCGTCTCAAACAACGTCATTGCTAAATGAGGAGCCGGTCTCCTGTGCCCGCATCAAAGAAGTGCAGCTTTGATACATCAAACATAAACGGCACCACCTCGCCCACACGCGGCTCCACGCGGGGGCTGACGCGGGCGACAAATTCCTCGTGGTCGTTGGTGATGTACAAATGCGTCTCAAAGCCCAGCGGCTCAACGACGGTAACTTTCATGTTCACCACGGGGAAGTTCTCGCTGCCGGCGATGGCTTCGGCGTGCAGGTCTTCGGCACGGATGCCAAACTTGACGGACATGCCCACATACGGGGCCGCGCGTTGCGCCTGTCCCTCCGTGAGCGGCAGCCGCAGGCCCTGCGTCACCACCAGGACGTTCCCCGCTTCGTCGCGCCGCAATTCCCCGGTAGCCATGTTCATCGGCGGGCTGCCCACAAATCCGGCGACGAACAAGTTGCGGGGCGCGTAGTACACCTCTTTTGGCGTGCCCACCTGCTGCACCACGCCCTTGTTCATCACCACGATGCGGTCGCCCATGGTCATCGCTTCCACCTGATCGTGGGTGACGTAGATCATCGTGCTTTTGAGCTGATCGTGCAGCTTGGATAACTCCGCCCTCATCAACACGCGCAATTTCGCGTCCAGCGCACTCAGCGGCTCGTCAAACAGGAAGGCCGCCGGTTGGCGCACTATCGCCCGACCCAAGGCCACCCGCTGTTGCTGTCCGCCGGAAAGCTGCCCCGGATGACGTTCCAGGAAGTTCTCAATGCCCAGAATCCGCGCGGCCTCCGTGACCCGCCGGTGGATTTCCTGTTCCTTGAACTTGCGCCGCTTGAGTCCATAGGCCATGTTGTGGTACACGGTCATGTGCGGATACAAAGCGTAGTTCTGGAAAACCACGGCGACATTCCGATGCCGAGGTGCGAGGTCGTTGACGCGCACACCGTCAATGTAAATATCGCCCTCGTTGATCTCTTCCAGCCCGGCGATCATCCGCAAGGTCGTCGTCTTGCCACAGCCAGAGGGGCCGACAAACACGAGGAACTCTTGATCGGCCACGGTGAGGTCCATATTCCGCACCGCACGCACGTTCCCATAAGATTTGCTCACGTTACTCAGTTTTACTTCAGCCATAATCTCTCGCCCCTGTGGATGATTAGACTTCTAGCCGATTTTCTAGGTACTCGGTCAACGCGCCCAGCGTGCTGGTCATAATCAGATACATCACCGCCACGCCGGTGTAGATTTCAAAGGCGCGGAATGTTGAGTAAATGATCTGCTCACCACGACGGAACAGCTCTTGGATGGTGAGCAATGAGACCAGCGAGGAGTTTTTCAATGTGATGATGAACTGGTTGGTCAAAGGGGGAATCATGCGCTTGAGAGCTTGCGGCAGCACGATGTAGACCAGGGTTTCGAAGTAGCTTGAATCCATCGTGCCCGCTTCCCACTGCGAGATGTTGATGGAAAGGATTGACGCCCGCATAATCTCCGAGACATACGCCCCGGTGTTCATCGAAAGGCCGATGATCGCCGAAGGCCAAGCCCCCAAATCCAACCCCAGACTGGGCAAACCGAAGTAGATGAGGAACAGTTGCACCAGCAAGGGCGTGCCGCGCATCACCACGATGTACAGTTTAGCCAAATGTTCCAGCACCGGCACTTTCGCCACGCGCAGGATCGCCAGCACAAACCCCAACAATGAACCGAAGAACAGCGAGATCGCGGTGATCTCCAGCGTAATGACTGCCCCACCCGCCAGGAGTGGGATTTTGCTCCACAAGATAGACCAATCTAAGTGCATCCTCTCCCCCCAATAACCCTAACGTTGCTCAAAAGCCGGATTGGGACCCGAAAGAGAATCCTCCAAGTCCCAATCCATCTGCCGCCCGCGCATTCCCCAACACGCAGCGAGTTACTGACTCGCCCCCAGCCATTTCTGATAGAGTTTATCGTAAGTGCCGTTCTGGTGCATCTCGTCCAGAATATCGTTGATCTTGGCCAAAAGCTCCTTGTCCCCATCGTGAACAGCGATGCCCAATCCAACGTGGGAGAGGAAATTGACCTTGCCATCCTCGCCCTTGACGATCACCACATCCGAGCCGGTGTCCTTGATGTAGGCGAGGGTGTTCAAGTAGTCATTGAGCACCACGTCAATGCGCCCGGATTCCAGATCGGCGAATGATTCCAGCGTCTCCTTGTACTCCTTGCGTTCCAGGTTGACGCCCTTGGCGATCAAGTCTTGCGCCAGCGCATCCCCGGTCGCCCCGATCTTCACGCCCACTTTCAAGCCGTTTAGATCGTCCGTGGTCTTGACTTTGTCGGCCAAGTCTGGACGCACCACCATCACCAACCCGGTTTCCATGTACGGCTTGGCGAAGTCCACCACTTCCTCGCGCTCCGGCTTGATGTACATCGCGGCGATGGTCATATCCACCTTGCGCGTCTCCAACGAGGGAATCAGCGAGGCAAACGGCATTTCCACAAACTCAGCTTTCACCCCCAGTTGCTGAGCGACGTAGTTGGCCACATCCACATCAAAGCCGACCAGCTCATTGGTATCCGGATCGTGGAACTCAAACGGCTTGGTGATCGCCGTTCCGATGACCAGCGTGCCCTTATCCTTCAGCTTGGCCAGAGTCAACTCCTCAGAGCTGGATGAACTTCCCCCAGTCGAAGCTGACTGTTTCTGACATCCTGAGGCGAAGCTCAACAACAATACCGCCACAAAAAGCAATCGTAGTACGTTCTTCATCGATCTCTCCTCCTTAATCGTGATTATGGGATCCGCTCAGGGGAAAAACGCGAGCCTTCCAACCGAGGTTTGATGTTTGTAAGTAAGGCCAGTATAAATGAACTTTCCATTTAGGTCAAGAAACCGGGGGGTGCGTTACCACATCCCCCGGGTGCATAGATCGGTCAGGCGATCTCGTCGTGCAACGGCAGCGCGACCAGCCCGCTGACGATTTTGGGGTAAAAGTCGGTGGACTTTTGCGGCATCTTCTCTCCGGCACCGGTGCAAGCCCGCACGTGCGCCATGCGCGTGGGATTGAGCAGGAAGAGGAAATTCGCCGCTCCGCGATCCACGGCCTCGTAGCCCGGCGTGGGATCGCGCAGGTAGTCGAGGTTCTCCTTGCGGGCCACGCTCTCTTTGCTCAGCCCCATCACGTGCTCAATGATCACCTCGTGCAGGACGGCCACGTCCAAAGCCCGCCAGTTGGGATCACGGTCGGGCACCAGCTCGGCCATAGTTTCCAGCGATTTGAGCGTCAACAAGGTGTAACGGCCATCGTAGAACCCAAAGCGCGGCTGCTCCGGCGTGGCTTCCGCCATCTGCGCGAACAGGCTTTCCCGATCCGGCAGCTCGGTCACTTCAAAATAAGGCTGCAACGCTTCCTTCAAGGCCGCGCCGTCCATCTTGTCGTAGTCGTGGATCAGCCGGTGCGTGGGCAGGATCACCAAGCCGGGGTCGCTCATGCTGACGAAGGTCGCCATCACGTAGTTGAAGGCCGCGGTGGCCGGACGATCCGGCAGGCGGCGGCGCATCTCATCACGATAGTTGAGCGCGGTTTCGTAGCGGTGATGCCCGTCGGCGATGATCAGGTTGACCTTGGGCGACATCGCCGCCACCACATCGGCAACCACTTGCGGATCGTCCACCACCCAGAAACGCTGTTCCACCGCCGGCTCAATCACTTGCTCGCGCAGGATGAACGGCTCGTGAGTCTCCAGGAACGGCTGCAAGAGCGCGTTGATGCGGTTCTCATCGTCCGGGTAGAGGATGAAGATATGCCCCCAGGCCGTCTCGGTGACTTCGGTCAGCTTCAGGCGATCCGCCTTCGGGCCGCTCAAGGTGCGCTCGTGGGGCAGAATCACGCCCTCATCGAAGCGCGTCAGCTCCAACGCGGCGGTGAATCCCCGGCGCACGTGCGTTTGACCGTCCGGCGTGGTGAAGTGCTGTTCCAGCACGTAGAGCACCGGCTGCGCCTCGCGCAGCATCACGCCCTCAGAGAGCCACGTCTGCATGTAGCAGCGGGCGCGGGTGTAGACGTTGTTTTCGGGCGTGTCCGGCTGCCGCAGCCCTTGGATGATGCGGGCGAAGTTGTACGGCGATTGGGCGTAGTACTTCGCCTGCTCCGCCTCGTGGATACGGTCGTAGGGCATGGTGATGACCTCAGAAAGGTCGTTCCGCTGAGGGTTGTAACGCAAGCCTCGGAAAGGTCGAATGTTAGCCATCGTAGAATCCTCCTACACCAGATACTCTTTGACCAGCTTGACGATCTCATCCCCGATGCGATCTTGCGCCTCGCGCGTCCCGGCCCCGATGTGCGGCGTCGCCAGGACGTTGGGCAAGGCAATCAACTGCCGCAGCGGTTCATCTGTGGGCGGCTCTTGCGAGTACACATCCAATGCCGCGCCGGCCAAGTGCCCCTGCGCGAGCGATTCGTAGAGCGCGGCCTCGTCCACGATGCCGCCCCGCGCCGCGTCCACCAGGAACGAGCCTTGTTTCATCTGGGCGAACTGCGCCGCGCCCATCAGGTGATGGGTTTCAGGCGTGTGCGGCATGTGCAAGCTGATGTAATCCGCCCGCGCCAACAGCTCATCCAACGGCACGATGTCTTCGTGCTGGATGTACGGGTCGTAGGCGATGACGGTCATGCCCAGGGCCTTAGCCTTGGCCCCCAACAGCCGCCCGATCCGCCCGTAGCCGATGACGCCCAGCGTCTTCCCGGCGATCTCGGTGCCCTTGAACTTCTTTTTGTCCCAACGACCGGCCTTCATTGAAGCGTCGGCAGCACTCAGGTGCCGCGTCAGCGCGAACATCATGCCCAAAGCCAACTCGGCGACGGCGTTGGAGCTGGCGGCGGGGGTGTTGCGCACGTCAATGCCCTTATCGCGGGCGTAATCCACGTCGATGTTATCCAGCCCCACCCCACCACGGATGATGACCTTCATCTTCGCGGCCTTGTCAATCAACGGGCGGCGCACCTTGGTGCGGCTGCGCACCACCATCCCCTCGTACTCGCCGATCACCTCGGCAAGTTCCTCGGCGGTGATGCTATCCCGCACGTCCATCGCCACGCCCAACTCACGGATCGCATCCAGCGCGACCTTGGAAACCGGATCACAAATCAACAGTTTTCCCATATCACACCTCACGCCAAGCCCAAGATGTCATCAATCAAGCCCAACAACCATTGGATGTCGGCCACGGTCAGATCGCCCATGTGGGCAATGCGGAAGGTCTTTTCACGCAACTGCTTGCCGTATCCGTTGGAGATCATCGCGCCGCGCTCGCCCAAGGCCTTGTTCAGGTCGGCCACGCTGATGCCGCGCGTGTTTTTGACGGTGGTCACGGTGTTGGAGAGGAATCGCTCATCGGGGAAGAGCGCGAAGTGCTTGCGTGCCCACGTGCGGACGGTTTCCGCCATCTCCAGATGCCGCGCCCAACGCGCCTCCAGCCCTTCGGCCATGATGTCGTCAAGCTGCTGATTCAGGGCGCGGATCAGGCTGATCGCCGGAGTAGCGGGCGTCTGGTCTTTCTTGTAGTACTTGAGCATGTTCAGGAAGTCAAAGTAATAGCCGCGATTGGGGACCTCCGCCGCGCGGGCGAGCATGCGCTCACTGACCGCCGCCACCGCCAGCCCCGGCGGCAAAGCGAAACATTTTTGCGTGCTGGCGAGCACCACATCCAGCCCCCACGCATCAAACGGAATCTTGGCCCCGGCCATACCGGAAACCGCGTCCACCAGCAACACCGTTTCGGGGTACTTTTCGCGCACCAGTGCCGCGATCTCTCCGAGCGGGTTCATCACGCCGGTCGACGTTTCGTTGAAAGTCACGGTGAGTGCGTCATAGTCGCCCCGGCTCAACGCCTCGTCCACAACCTCCGGGGTGACGCCCTCCCCCCAGGCCACGTCCACTCGGTCGGTGGGAACGCCGTTGGCGACGGCGATTTGATACCAGCGGTCGGAAAACGCGCCGCAGACAGTCACCAGGGCACGTTTGCCGGGGCGCACGGCCTGGCGGATTGAGCCTTCCATCACGCCGGTGCCGGAGCTGGCGTAAATGAAGACCGGTTGTTCGGTGTAGAGCAGCTTTTGCAACTTGGGGCGGATTTCGCCTTGCAACTCCGCGTACTCTGGAGCGCGATGCCCGATCATCGGGGCAGTCTGCGCATCCAAAATCTCTTGCCGCACATGCGTCGGCCCAGGAATAAAGAGCTTTTTGTACATACGTACCTCCATTTGAATGTGAAATTCATACAACGGCCCGCCTCGGCGAGCCGCCGCAAGATGTCAGACAACTACAGTGTACCCGAAAGTGATGCCGTTGCGAAGTGTAATCAGTCCTCGTTAGCCGTGAGCTTTAACGCAATCAGGGCAGCCCATCCAGCGTGCCGGTCAGATGCAGCCGCAGCGCGTCCATCCCGCCATCCGCCGAAGGCATTTTCGCGCTCCATAGAGCAAGACCGGCTTCAGCTCGAGATGAATGCCGAGGAGATTCATCCCCTCGCGGGTTAGTACTCTCGTCAGAGCTGCACCGAAACTACCCGACGCACCGAGGAGCAACGCTCAACGTCCCTCAAGATGTCAGCTCGTCACCACCTCCTTCCCCTATATGCTGCTCCCATTGTAGCATAGGCCGCAGACGAAGGTAGGCTGCCTTGACGGGATAACGCGCGATGCTACAATCCCGCCGCACACTAAACAAGCCTCAAGGAGGCACCGAGGAGGTCTCAACATGCGTGTTCTCGTCACCGGCAGTTCCGGCTTTCTGGGCATCAATCTCATCCGCTCACTGCTCGCCAAGGGGGTAGAGATCGTCGCCCTCGATATGCAACCTTTCGAATACCCCGAAAAGGCTCGCATCACAGCCGTTGTCGGCGACATCCGCGACGCGGCTACCGTCGCCAAGGCAATGAAAGGGATTGATCAAGTCGTTCACTGTGCCGCCGCCCTGCCCCTTTACCCACCGGAGGAAATATACACAACGCAGATCGACGGCACGCGCACGTTGCTGAGCGCAGCGCAACAAGAAGGCGTCCAACGCTTCATCCACATTTCTACGACGGCAGTATACGGCATTCCCGATCACCATCCCATCTACGAAGACGACCCGCTTCAGGGCGTTGGCCCTTACGGCGAAGCCAAGGTCGAAGCTGAACACGTCTGCGAACGCTTCCGCGAACAGGGAATGTGCATCCCCATCATTCGCCCCAAGTCCTTCATCGGACCGGAGCGACTGGGAGTTTTCGCACTTCTTTACGATTGGGCAAGGAGCGGGCACAATTTCCCCGTTCTCGGCAGTGGCGACAACCACTACCAACTGCTTGACGTGGAGGACCTCTGCGACGCTATCTGGCTCACGATGACCAAGCCTTGCGAGGTCGCCAACGATACCTTCAACATTGGGGCCAAAGTCTTCACCACGCTGAAGGAGGATTACCAGGCCGTGTTGGATGAAGCAGGCTTCGGCAAACGCATCATCCCTATCCCCGCCAAACCTGCCGTGCTCATACTTCGCCTCCTAGAAAAGCTGCACATCTCCCCGCTTTACGCCTGGGTTTACGAAACGGTTTATCGAGACTCATTCGTCTCGGTCGAAAAGGCCGAAAGCCGACTCGGTTTTACGCCTAAGTATTCCAACAAGGATGCCTTGTTGCGCAATTACCGCTGGTACTTGGAAAACCTCGATAGTTTCCGCGAGCAGAGCGGGGTTACGCATCGCGTCCCCTGGAAGCAGGGCGCTCTCAAGCTGGCTAAGCTCGTTTTCTGAGAACGAAAGGAGGCGGAGCGCGACGCTTCGCCTCTCACGTATCTCTCGCCATTCAATCGTCGCAGTGTAATCAGTCTCGTTAGCCGTGAGCTTTAACGCAATCCGGGCAGCCCATCCAGCGTGCCGGTCAGATGCAGCCGCAGCGCGTCCATCCCGCCGATGACCAGGATCGCAAAGACGCCGCCCCACACCAACGGCACCCACGCCTCGCGCCATCCGCCGAAGGCATTTTCGCGCTCCAGGGCCATCACAAAGACCATCGCCCCCAGGCAAACGAACATCGCCACCACGCCGCTCACGCTGTAAAAGGCCACCGGATAGAGCAAGACCGGTTTCAGCGAGAGGATGGCCGCCGCCACGCCCCCCTCAATGACGAGCAAAGTCAACAACTCGCGCCAGGAGCGCAGCGTGGGAGCATCTTCCACGTCACGCCACAAGACTTGATTGAAGGACGGCACCAGCGCCACGCTCATCGCCATCCCCATCAGGATACCGCTCAAGAATCGCCCCCACGGCTGGGAGACGTAGCCCAGCACGCCCGTCGCCGTGCCCAGGAACTCCACCGAGGCGGAATTCACGCCATCCAACACCCACGGGGCAGCCAACAGCCCCACGACGATCAAATGTGCCGTCCTGGGGAAGCGGAACGAACGTCGCCGCTGCCAGAGGCCCCACTGCACCAACAGACCGGTCAACGCACCGGAGAACGTGCCGGTACACCGCTCGCACAGCGGGAGTTGGTGCCCGGCGATGAAGAACGAATGCACCGCCCGCCGATGGCAAACCGCCGCGCCGATGTAATCCGCCTTGCGCAGCAGATCGCCGGGGGTGAAGAAAAATAACCCCAGCAGCGCAAGCACTACCAGGGCTACACCCGACCACACCCAGCCACGAGAGAACTGCGCCCTGCTCATGCGGACCTCAGCGAGTAAGGCAGATGCTCCAGGCGGTTGAGGTAATGCAGCACCCACGTCGCTCCCCAGCCGGGGCGATTCCACTCCGCCTTGTGCAAAGCCGTGTTCCAGGTCCACAAGCGCAGCGTCGCCGTGCCGATGATAGTACGCAGCATCACCCCGATTGAGCCGCCGTGCGCCACCAGCAGCACCGTCGCCGCCTCCGGCTGATCGGATAGCAGCTTCTGCAAGGTCACGTTGAGCCGCCGGCAAAACTGCTGATAGCTGGGGGATAGCTCCGTATCGTGCGCGGGGTCCCACATCGAGCGTGGCTCCGGCGCCCAACCTTCATTCCAGCCGGTGTATTCGCGGAGCGATGGCTCAATCTGCACCGGCAATTCCAGGTACGAGGCGATGATCTCCGCCGTCGTCCGGGCGCGGATCAAATCGCTGGCGTAAATCACGCTCACCTGCTCTTGCTGCCGCAGATACGCCCCCAAGTAGTGCGCCTGCCGAATACCCAGCTCGGTCAACTGAGAATCCCCATCCGCATTCTCGCGGTCCACTTGCCATTGAGATTGCCCATGGCGGGCGAGTAAAAGTTGCATCGTCACTCCATTTCAAAGTGTGGTAAACCGATAGCCAATGCCCGGCTCGGTGATGATAAAGTGGCCTCGTTCACCTTCCTTTAACTTCCTCCGCAGCCGCCAGATGTACCAACGCACTACGTTGAGGTCGGCGTCACTGTGGTAGGACCATACCGCATTATAGAGAGTCTCCACAGACAATATCCGTCCGGCCCGCTCGGCCAGATAAAACAGGAGCTTGCTTTCCGTGGGCGTCAAATGCAACCGCTCGCCGTCCAGGAATACTTGACGGGTCTCACGGTTGAGCACCAACCGCCCATTGTCAAAGCGCAACACCTGCGAGGAGTAAGCCGGGGTATGCCGCGTGCGCCGCAGGAGAGCTTCAATGCGGGCCACCAATTCCTGCACGTCAAACGGCTTGACGATGTAGTCGTCTGCCCCCAGACGCAGCCCCTCAACACGGGCTTGCACATGCCCACGCGCGGAGAGAAACAATAGCGGCACCTGGGAATGTTCCCGGATCTTCCGGCACAGGGTCAATCCGTCGAGATCGGGCATCATCACATCCAGGATCACCAAGTCGGGGTTGATGCGGTAGAACATCTCCAAGCCGGATTTCCCATCCGAGGCAGTGTACACCTCAAAACCGTGCCCTCTTAACGCCAGTTCATTCAGACGCAGCAGACCTTGATCGTCGTCAATGATGAGAATCTTCCCTTGTCCCGCATTATCCTTCATCGCATTCCTTTCCTCAAAAGAAATCGCTTGGGCTTGAGGCTGAGTCAAGCGATAAGCCGGATTCTGTGCCCTGCAGGGCGGCGATCATCTATCTTGGGCAATCGTCTCCGACTGCCTCGTGCGACCTACCCGGAGGTTCTACGGGCACGGGCCGCGCCCCTTCCCTCCTGCTTGGTCTTGCTCCCGATGGGGGTTGCCTGGCCTCGGCAGTTACCCGCCGAGCCGGTGGTCTCTTACACCGCCTTTTCACCCTTACCCCTGACTTACGCCAGAGGCGGTCTGTTTCTGTGGCCCTATCCACGAGTCGCCCCGTCCGGGTGTTACCCGGCATCGTGCCCTATGGAGTCCGGACTTTCCTCACACATCCACGATGTGCGCGACCGCCTGCCCGACTCAGCCTTGCCTCAGATATTAACTAACTCCAGGGATTGGTCAATCTGTTTGAAACTCCCACAACACAATTTCCGGCGGAGCGAGGAACCGCGCACGAGGTGCGCCCAACCCCTCCACGCCCAGGCCGCGACTGACGTACAAGGTGGTTTCCGCCTCACGATACAGCCCCATTTCGTACCGTTTGCCCCACCGCGAACTGGTGGCCACCGCCCCGTAGAGCGGAGCGCGAATCTGGCCGCCGTGCGTGTGCCCGCAGAGATACAAATCCACGCCCAGCGAAGCCGCCACCGGCATCAAATCCGGCGTGTGATAGAGCAACACCTTGAGCGCACCCTCCGGCGCACGGGCCACGCAGCGGCGCAACGCCATCTCGTCGCGCGACTCCTGATACGTGGTGCGCACGCCCATCAGCCACAGCGACAGCCCCTCCGCCGTCACCAACGCGCCCTCGTCATCCAGCCAACGCAGCGGCAGACCGGCAAAGCAAGCAGGCACGATCTCCGGTACATCCACCACCGGGCTGCCGCTGACGGCGAAGATGCCCAGCGGCGCGGAAAGCTGCGCCAGAAACTCCCGCGCCCCGGCCTGAGCGGCCTCGTCGTACACCGAGGACAAATTGAGGTAATCGCCGGTCAACACGATGAGATCGGGCTGCAAATCCCGCGCCAGAGCCAACACCGCGCTCTCGCGCGGGGAAGTTCCCTCGAAGTGCAGATCGGAGATATGCAGCAAGCGCAGGGGACGCGCCAATTTTTGGGCGACGGGAAAAGTCTGCTGCGTCACCCCCACGCGGAACGGTTCGATCCACGTGGCGTAGATCGCCACCGCGCCGATGAGGTTGTGCAACACGGCCAACGCGATCAGGCCGCCGACATTCGGCGCGATCCAGGCC
>WFQZ01000024.1 GCA_015486785.1 Thermoflexales bacterium | reverse complement strand
GTTACGCCGAGACTTTCACAAGATCACGCCGAGACTTTCGCAAAGTTACGCCGAGACTTTGACAAAGTTACGCCGAGACTTTCGCAAAGTTACGCCGAGACTTTGACAAAGTTACGCCGAGACTTTCGCAAAGCCCGACGTTTCAACGCGGGGCCGATGGGTGGCCGAGCAGCTCCGGGAAAAGTATATGCCACCGCGAGCATTACAAAAGACGCCTCCCCGTGAGGAGGCGTCTTGGAAACAGACGAACCGCAGGCCGAACTCAGCCCAGGCGGGTCTTGATGATTTCCTCCAGCGTGGGCGTGCCGATGACTTGCAACTCGTAACGCACCCGCTCCATCGGATGTTGAATCTTCAAGATGCGCGTCAAGTCAATCGGCGTGCCGATGACCACCAGATCGCACGGCGTGTTGTTGATGGTGACCTCAAGGTCGCGCATCTGCTCGTGGCCGTAGCCCATCGCGGGCAGAATCGGGCCGGTGTCGGGGTACTTTTCATAGGTGGCGGTGATGGAAGCAACGGCGTAAGGGCGCGGGTCAATGATCTCCGCCGCGCCGAATCGCTGCGCCGCCACGTAGCCCGCCCCGTAAGCCATGCCGCCGTGCGTCAGCGTGGGGCCGTCCTCGATGACCAGCACGTGCTTGCCGCGAATCTGCTCCGGGTGATCCACGAAAAGCGGGGAAGCCGCTTCCACGAAGATCGCGTCAGGGTTGATCGCCGCGATGTTTTCCCGCACCAAACGCACGTTCTCGTAATCCGCGGTATCCACCTTGTTGATGACGATCACATCCGCCGCGCGGGCGTTGGTCTCGCCGGGGTAGTAAGTGATCTCGTGGCCGGGGCGGTGCGGATCGGCCACCGTGATCCACAAATCGGGCTTGTAGAAGGGCATATCGTTATTGCCGCCATCCCACACGATCACATCGGCCTCTTTCTCGGCCTCGCGCAAGATCGCCTCGTAGTCCACACCGGCGTACACCACCACGCCACGGTCAATGTGCGGCTCGTACTCCTCACGCTCCTCAATGGTGCATTCGTAGCGATCCAAGTCCTCGTAAGTCTCAAACCGCTGCACACGCTGCTTGTTCAAATCCCCATACGGCATCGGGTGACGCACCGCCACCACTTTCTTGCCCATCGCCTGAAGCACATCGCAAACGTGGCGGGTGGTCTGGGATTTGCCGCAGCCGGTGCGCACGGCACACACTGCCACCACCGGCTTGGAGCTTTCGCACATCGTCGCCGCTCCGCCCATCAAGCGGAAGTCCGCCCCCAGCGCGTTCACCAACGAGGCTTTGTGCATCACGTACTCGTGCGGCACGTCAGAGTAGGAGAAAACGACTTGCGCGGCATCGTATTCCCGCACCAGGCGCGGCAAGTCAGATTCCGGGTAAATCTTGATCCCTTGCGGGTACAGCTTGCCCGCCAGCTCCGGCGGATACATCCGGCCTTCAATGTTTGGAATCTGCGTCGCGGTGAAAGCTACAACTTCGTAGTTTTCGTTGTCACGAAAGTACATGTTGAAGTTGTGAAAGTCGCGCCCGGCGGCGCCCATGATGATGACCCGTATCTTTCCCATAAAACTACACTCCTTTTGCGAATTTTGGGCATGTGAGGGCATGCCTATTGTGAACAAGCATCAGCTTATCACGTTCGCCGGGTCATATCAAGTGAATTTCCCCAAAAAAGCGGCGTAATTCCTCACATTCCGGCTACGGAGCGGGACAACGTTTCTCGTCGGACTCATTTTGTTCGATCAAAAACGCATCGGGGATTTTTTGCCGCCCCTCGCACCACAGGGCGTGAGTGCAATGTGCCAGTTGCAAGCGGCCCGCATCCACCACCGGCACCGCCGCCCCGTCCAGCCGCAAGCCGTATTCCGCATAGTAGACGGAGGTGTGGTTCACGTGGACGTTGGCTTGCGGCCCGATCTCCAGCCCGCCCCAATCGCCGGGCTGCGGATTGGACGCCGCGACCGTCTTCCCACCGTGGCCGTCTTGCAGTGAGGTGAACAGCACCAGGCTGAACGATTCGCCCGCCGTGTACAATCCGCCGTCCACCTGCAAGATGCCGTGCGGCACCGACTTCACCACCACGCCTTGCGCCACGCTGATCGTCACTCCGGCGGAGATGACCACCCGCCCGCCCAACACGCGCACCAACTGATCTTCCGGCTTACCCACGAGTGTCCATTTCTGATCCGCCGTGATCGTGCCGGGCCACAGCAACAGCCCGTTGATGGCGTTATCGTGCAGGTGATTGCCGAACACGTCCGGCGTGGAGTTAGGCGTGGCCGCGATGGCCGCCCCCGCCACCTCGGAGATGAAGTTGCTGCGCACACGCGGGGACGCATCCACCAAGCGGATATTGGCATAACGCACCACGCTATTTTGCAAGATCGCCTCCGGGCCGGCGCCGTCGAAGACAATGCCGCCCCAATCAGGAGAAGCGGTCTTCACCGTCTCGGAGACTGTGTGCCCGTAGTCGCCGTCGTACAGCGAGGTAAAGACGATGCGGCTGGATTCCACCCCGCCGCCGACGGCGTGCAGCGTGCCGCGCACGGTGAGTTTGCCGCCGTGATCAAACTTGAGGAGCACGCCGGGGTTGATGGTGAGCGACGCGCCTCGTTCCACCAGCACGTTGCCGCGCACCACCCGCACCAACGGCGGATCGCCGGGCAGGATGCCCCAGGTGCGCGTCGCGCCGCTGAGCACCGAATCACGGATCTCAAGCGCATTGCCCGGCGCGTTATCCGCCAACGTCAAATCGGCCAGGTCGGGCACGGAAAGCACGTCCGCGCTCAGCGGATACCACGCGCTCTGCCGGATCGTCACCTGATGCAGCAACGGATCGCTATCCCGCAAGGCAATCGCGGCTTGATTGGCCCCGGCGTAGCGGATGGCGACATCTTGCAAGGAACTCCGCGCCGCTCCGGCGAAGGTGATTCCGCCCCAATCGCCGGGCTGCGGGGCGGGAGCATCCGCGAACCCCGCGCCGTCGTAGGCCGAGGTGAAGGTGACGCCTTCCGCCCGCAAGCGTCCCTCAACCCAGAGGCCGGGCATCCGGGCCGCCGGAGCGTGCCAGAATGTCACCAGCACATCGGGCGGAATTTGCAGCTCGCTATCGGCGGGGACTTTCACCATGCCGGTCACCACGTAGGGGAAGGGGAGCTTGGGCCAGCGCAGCGACCCCAAGCGCAGCGTTTCGCCGCGAATCTCCATCGCCTGGACGCCGTTATCCTCAAAGGTCACTTTGCCCACGCGCGGGAACTCGTTTCCATCGCCGCTGAGCGGGAAACGCAAGCTCCCGGCGATGGTGACATCATCCAGCGTCGGGGAGCTATCTTCAAGGAAGAGCGCACGCTCTCCGGCGTGTAAAATCCGCACGTGCGCGAACGATGCAGCGGCGTGATGCAGCCGAATCCCGATCCAACTGCCCGCTTGCTCCTGCACGCCGTCAAACGTCACCGGGGATTTGTCGCCGCAGGCGTAAATGCCGCCGTAGACTTCCAACCCGGCATCCTCGGCAAAGCGCAGCGTCGCGCCGGGCCGGATGAGCAGCCGCTTTCCTTCGGGGACGATCAGCGGGCCGGCGATCTCGTAGCTCTGACCGTCGGACATCAGGAAGTCGCCCCGCAAAGTGCCGCTCAATGCCTGGGTGGCGGTCAGCGGGGTGAAGTCGCTCAGCGTCAAGGCGGCGCAGTCGGCGACCGTTCCACCGCTCGGCGCGTGGACGCCGCCCCGGAGCAGGAGCAGCAGCAACACGCCCACCAGCGGCAGGTCAATGATCCCCAGCAAGCCGAAGATCGTCCGCAGGCTGAGGAACTGCACGCCACGATGCGCCGCACGCGGCGGCGGGGTCACTTCCTGCGGTGCGGGGGTCACAAACTCCGCCTCCTCTTCCTCCGGCTCCGGCTCGACGGCGTCTTCCGCCGGAAGCTCCGGTGCTCCGTCGGGGAACAGCTCGGAGCGGCGGGGGAAGCTCTGAATCGCACGGGCGCGATCCAGCAGCGAGACCCGTTTTTGCGGCGCGGGGGCGGCAGATTCAAAATCCAGGTGCGGCGCGGCGGGCGGGGACGCCGGCGGCGGCGATGGCTCAGGTTCAGGTTCAGGTCGCGGCTGAGGGGCCGGGCGAGGCGGCGTCGGTCGCGCCGCCGGACGGCCATCCAGCTCCGCCAACATCTGCTTGGCGATGTTGTTGCCCGGATCAATGCGCAGCACCTGCTTGAGGCAGTCGCGCTTGCGCTTCGTGCCTTCAATCACCTGCGCCAGCCAGAGCCAGGCCAGCGGATCGTCCATGTTCCGGCGCACGACCTGTAACAAAATCGCGGTAGCGCGTTTGTGGTCCCCCGCCTTGGCCGCCGCGATCCCTTGCTGAAGCTGTGAGTCTACCATACGCCCTCCTAAACGCTTTCCTCCGCCTCTGATTCCGGTGTCGCAATCGGCAGAGTGAAAAACAGCCGCCCGCAATCTCCTTGCGCTTCAATGCCCGCACAGCCGTTGAGTTTATCCATGATGTGCTGGACTATCGTGGTCTCTAAGCTCGCGTACTTCTGAAAGGCTTGCGCAAGTTGATCCGCAGAAAGAGAAGAGGAATCCGCGCAGACCCAGAATTTGCGTCGCGCAACAGGTTGGGCCTCGTCGGCGGATTTTCCGTATCTCCGCGAACGGTAGATCGCAAGCTGACAGCTATGGCCGGGCAGCCCCGTGAACGTGCGCTCTTCATATCCCAGGGTGATAGTGGAAACATCGCCGCCGTAACGCAACAGATCGCCGATGTACAAGGCCCAAAGTTGCTGCACCAAAACCGCTTGTCCCAAGACGGCGGGCCAGCTATGCGGCAAGACGATCTCAGCCTGATGCACGGCGATGAGGTTGGAAATCTGATCCAGCGAGGCGGCGACCGCGTCATCCATCGCCAGCAATTGAAGCGGCGGACTGTCCACCTGGTACACCGTATCCAGCAACAACAGCTCATCCACCACCGTGGAGGCCCGCTCGGCCCGTTCCATAATCGCGTGCAGGTAACGGCGCACTCGTTCCTCCGAGATCGCCGGATACATATCCACCAGCGTTTTGGAGAAGCTGCCGATAAATCCCAGCGCGTTCTTGATGTCAAAGGTCACCACGCGGGTGAAGATATCCAGAATTTCATTACGCTCCTGCAACTCAATGAGCAGTCGCTCCAACGCAGAGTAAGAAGAATCCGCTTCCAGTTCCTGGATGCGGGCGCGAAGCGTTTCTAATTCCTGCGCTAACTGTTCCTTGGACTTATGTACATAGTTCATTTCAATTTCCTCCAGCGGATGACATCCTTATTATAGGCAGCGTGGGGCGGAGACAAACGCGCCCACCAAAAAACGCCGGTCTGGTCAACCGGCGTTTGGATCGCGTACATTGAGCCGAAGGTGATTTCTCTGTGCCCCCCTGCGCCCCGGCGGTGAAAAACCGGTCTTACAAACCGACGAACTCCTGCGCCAGACGGCGCACTGTAGCCGCATCGGATTCGCGCAACACACGGGCGGCCAAATCCTTGGCTTGGTCGTAGGAAAGTTGACGGATGGCGGACTTCAGACGCGGGATGCCCGTCGGATTGAGACTCAGTTCCTTCACGCCCAGGCCGATGAGGATGGGAGCAGCCAGCGGATCTCCGGCCAGTTCGCCGCAAACGCCGACCCATTTGCCGTGGGACTCAGCCGCCGCCACGACTTGGCGGATGAGCTTGAGCACGGCGGGATGCAGGGCGTCGGCCAGATGGAAAAGGTGCGCGTTGCCGCGCTCGGCGGCCATGGTGTATTGGGTCAAGTCATTCGTGCCCACGCTGAAGAAATCCACCTCCGGCGCGAATTTATCCGCCAGCAGTGCCGCCGAAGGGATTTCCACCATAATGCCGGTTTCCAGGGGCCAGCGGTGAGGGACGTTTTCGCGGCTCAAAGTTTCGTGGACTTGAGCGAGGAGCGATTTAGCCCGCCGCACCTCGTCCACCGTGGCGATCATCGGGAACATCACCCGCAAGTTGATCTCCGCCGCCGCCCGCAGGATGGCCCGCAATTGGGTACGGAATAGCTCCGGCTGCTGGAACGAGAGTCGGATAGCCCGCACGCCCAGGAACGGATTGGCCTCCAACGGCTGATCCACGTAAGGCAGCGGCTTATCGCCGCCCACATCCAGCGTGCGCACGATGATCGGCAGGCCGGGCAGAGAGCGACCGACCTGCAACAAGGCGGCCAGTTGCTCGTCCTCGCCGGGCGGCGTCCGGCGGGTGAGGAACAGGAACTCGGTACGCAGCAAGCCCACGCCTTCCGCGCCGTTCTGCGCCGCCACCTCGGCATCTTCCACCTTGCCGACGTTCGCCACGACCTCAATCTCCCGCCCGTCGGTGGTCACCGCGCGGCGATGGCTCATCCGCAACAAGGCTTGCCGCTCGGATAGCCACGCCTCGCGCCGCGCCAGCAACGAGGCCGCGAGGTCCGGGGTCGGCTCAACCCACAGCAGCCCTTCAAAGCCATCAATGGCGACGGGGGTCTCATCGGCCACGAGGCGCAAGGTTGCCGGTACGCCGGTGACTGCGGGGATGCCCAGGGAGCGGGCGAGGATCGCGGTGTGCGAGGTCGGCCCGCCCACCAGCGTGATCAAGCCCAGCACTTGCGAGAGGTCTAGTTGCGCCGTTTCGGTAGGGGTGAGGTCTTCCGCCATCAGAATCACCGGATGGGGGAAGCGGAGCGGCTCCACGGTGGCCCCGGATAGGTGCAGCACAACTTGGTTGCCCACGTCAAGCACATCCGCCGCCCGCTGCTGCAAGTATTCATCCGCCAGGTTGCGGTATCGCTGCGCCACCGAGGTGATACAGGTATGCCAGGCCGCCGCAGCGTTGAGGTGCGCGGTGAAGATGCGTTGCCGGACGGCATCCAGCAGCTCCGGATCACGGAGGATCAGCAGGTGGGCGTCAAAAATCGCGGCCTCATCCTCCCCTAAGCGGGCCGCGAGTGCGTCCCGCCGTTTCTGGATCACCAGGGCCACTTGATCCAGGGCGTCTTGTAGCCGCTGCCATTCAGCCGCCGGATCGGAGGTTTTTTCGTCGGGGATGTGCGGCGCGGGCGGTTGATAGTGGAACAAGGGGCCAACGGCCACGCCCTCGGCAATCGGCAGGCAGGCAATCGCCCCTTCTGGGACTTCGGTAAGCGGGGCGATTGCCTGCGGGCGAGTCGGGGCCGCCGAGGGATGTTCCCCAAAATTATCCGCGACCAGTTCGCGCAGGGCGTTCAGAGCCTCAGCCGCATCCACACCCCAAGCCGAGATCGCGATGCGGTGATCTTCCACCGCGCCCAGCGTGGTGAGCGCGTTGAGGCTTTTGCCCGAAACGGGGCCTTTGCCGGTGGTGAGGTTGCGCACCTGGATTTCAGATTCAAATTGCGCCGCCGTCTGGACGAATCGCGCCGCCGGACGGGCGTGCAGGCCGTGTTCGTTGTGCAGCGTCAGCTCAAGCTGGTGGGCTTCCTCCGCCGGGGGCAGCGTGACCACAGAGACCGCCTCAGGGGGATAGTCCAGATGCTCCAACTTCGGCTGCAAGGCGCGGCGAGCTTCGGCGCACACATCCGCCAAGCTGCTGCCCAATCCTGCTTGCACACCGGCGGCAATCGCGCCTTCGACCAGCGGCGCGGGACATAGCAGCACTTGACGACCGGTCTCCTCCGGCAGCAGCTCCAAGGCCATCTGCGCACTCAAAACCGCGCTGCCCAGGTCCATCAACACCAACACGCCATCGCCGCGATCCACCTGCTTGATGGCATCCATAATTTCCAGGGCGTCAGTGCCGAATTCGCTGCGATCCGGCCCCACCCCGGCGGCGATAGCCAGCGGCACATCATTGGTGGCCACTTGGCGGACGAGGGAAACTAGCGACTCGGCTACTCGGCGACTGTGCGAGACAAGAACTAGGCCGATCATGGACACTCCTCTGCGCGAGGTTAAAAGTTACCCCAGGCCCGCTACATACACCAACAGCCAAATTCCATATACGATGACGGCCAGGCCGCCCACCACAAAGACCGTGTCCACCACGCGCATTACTTTTTGCGTGGGGTTGCGATCCAAGATGATGCTGCGCAGTCCCAGCGACGAGTGGATGACGACGAATACCAGGAACGTGCCTTCCATAATGGGAATGAGGGGATTTTTGAAGTAGTTAATCACATCATCGTAGTAAAACAGTCCCTCCGGGGCGACATAGTGATTCACGATGAGATGGATCGTTAGCACCACAAAGACGATCAGCCCGCTGATGATTTTAGTCAGCCAGAGCCAGACGTTCTCTCCGGCCTTGGGAACAGCAGTTGCATCCTGCATAGTCTTTCTCCAAATCGGTGATGATTAGGCGGCCTACGCGCCGAACATATGGACGGCAAAGAAAGCAATGCCGATCAACGCCAGGGTGAATAGCCCGTAGAAAAGTTGCTTTTGATATGGGACAGCGATATTGAAGCTGTTTAGGGCGATCCGCAGGCCGTTTAAGCCGTGGATCAGCCCGCCGGCGATGACGAAGAGTTCCCCAATGCCGATCCAGGGGGAGTTTTCCGCCGAATCAATAAACGCATTCCAGACCTGCGGCCCCATGGTCAGTTGCCGCAGGTAGTACAGATGCAAGTACAAGTACAGAACCAGCCCCAATGCCGTAATGCGGTTTAGGATGAAGGCCAAGCCTCCAATGCTGCGCCCACGCGGGTCAAACCACTGCAAAAGCCAATTTAAGCCTTGTTGTTCACGGGATAGCATAGCTAACTCCTGTCACTTCTTGAACTTGAGACGCCGGGCAATGATCTGCTTGCGCAGGTCCATAATGCGCCAGGCCGGATCGACGTTGGAGGGGCAAACTGCGCTACACTCATAGGCACTGTGACACCGCCACACTCCTTCACGGCTATCCGCCAGGGCCAGCAAGTCAGGGTTCTCGTCAATGCCTTGAATGTGGATCGCGGCCAGCACTGCCGGGCCGAGGTACTCCGCATCCGAAGCCGCCGTGGGGCACGCGCTCACGCACAAACCGCACTCAATGCAATCGGGCAGGCGGATGTATTCTTCGCCGTCTTCGCGCTTGGGGGTTTCCTGGGGCGGCTTGATGCCTTCCCCTTCCCAGGGGGAAGCGCACAGCGGGATCACCTCCGGGGCGTGGACTTCGTGCATCTTGCGGTACAGCGGCCCCAGATCAACGACCAGATCGCCAACGATGGGGAAGTTGCGCAGCGGCTCCAGCTTGATCTTGCCGCCGTCTTGGGTCACATCCGCGATCTTGGTCATGCAGGCCAGCTTTTCCACCCCGTTGACGCGCATGCCGCAGGCTCCGCAGGTGGTGTGATGGCAGGCATGCCGGAAGACCAACGAGCGATCTTTGTAGGCCCAAATGTACTCCACCCCATCCAGGACGAACTCTTCGGGATGAATTTCAATGGTAAACTCGTCAAAGTGCGGCTGCGAGTCAGGGCCTTTTTGACGATGAATGATAAACGTAACAGTCCATTTTTCGTCGCTCATATTTTCACCTATGAGTTTAGTCTACGTAAAACCGCCGATACGAAATCAGCGGGACTTCTTTGGTGGTGCAGGGCGCGGAAATGCCCAGCTTTTCACAAACAATGTCCACCGTCTTTTCGGCCATCGCGCGGCAGGTGGTCGCTTTGCCGCCGGTGATGGTCACCAGGCCATCGATGTTATCCAAGTCCTTGTGGTCATACGCCTTGAAGGTGCGGGAAATGCTGCGGCCGGGGCCGCTGCTGCCGATCAAGGGGCGCGTGGCCATGTAGATGCCGCGCACTTTGGCCGTGCCCAATTCCGGGATCAGTTTCGTGCCCCGCTCCAGCATCATCTGGACTTGATCGCGGATGATGGGGATGTAATCCACGTCGTCCACCGAGAAGGAGGTCGTGCCCACCACAGCCATCCGCCGCTGGGGCAGCACGATGTCCCCATCGCTAGGCCGAACCAGGCGGTTGATCGCCCGCTGCACGAAGCGATGTCCGTAGGCCACCATCACGCCCGGCGTGGGAGTGATCGGCACGTGCCCGTGAGCCATCTTGGTGATCTGCCCGACCCACGCGCCGGTCGCGTTGACCACGATGTCTCCCCGAATCTCGTAGCGTTCATCGTTGGCGCGATCCCAGACCTTCACGCCCAAGACGTTCCCGTTTCCATCAAGCACCATGCCCACCACGTCGGTGAACAGATGGAAGACCGCGCCATTGGACTTAGCCGTGGCCGCGAACGCCAACGCCAGACGCAACGGGTCAAACGTGCCGTCCGGCACCAGGAAGGCGGTGATGACTTTGGGATTGAGGTGCGGCTCCAGGCGTAAGGCTTCCTGGGGCGTGATTTCCTCAATGGGGATGTGACAGGCTTCGCATCCGGCGATAAATTCTTCCCGATACTCCAGGTCCGATTCTTCAACGGCGACGAACATCCCACCGTTCGGCTCGATTACATCAGGGACGATCTTTCGCAAGATCGTATTTTCTTCAATACACTCAATGGCGGATTCTTGATCTTTCACCGCGTACCGTCCGCCACTGTGCAAGAGGCCATGTGTGCGGCCAGATGTGCCGTTTGCAATTGGGCCGCGCTCCACCACCGTGACCTCGAAGCCACGCAAGGCCAAATCGTGCGCAATGGCAACGCCGGTGAATCCCGCGCCGATGACAATCGCATGAGGTTTGCTCATTTCAAGATAGCTCCTTCAGTTAATGAGGCCGTACCCAACGGTTGAAAAAATAAGCTCCAATAAAGACCAGCCAGATACCACCGCCAAAGGCCGCTCCCCACAGTAGGCTTTCCCCCAAAGGCTTGAAGGCCGAGGCTTGCCATGCCGTCCAACCGGCCAAAGCTACGCTCAGCACGCCGATAGTGATCAGGCTGGAGCGCATTGAGATCCAAGGGGCATTGGTAGCATCGGGGAGCGGGTCAGGGCGCGTAGTACGTTTACGTTTTCCCATATCTGCCTCTGAGGAAGATAAAAGTATGGAGAGGCGGAGGCCCCCGCCTCTCCATCGTTTGCTTCCGAATTGAAGGGATTACTCGATCCAGTCGAAGGTGCGGGTGACAGCCTTCTTCCATTCCTTGTAGAGCTTGACGCGCTTCTCCTCGTCCATCTGAGGATCCCATTCCTTGTCCTTGCCCCAGTTGGCCCGTAGTTCGTCGAAGTTGCTCCAGAAGCCTACGGCCAGACCAGCAGCATACGCCGCTCCCAAGGAGGTGGTTTCCGCGACTTTCGGGCGGATCACCGGCACACCGAGGATGTCAGCCTGGAATTGCATCAGCAACTCATTGAAGACCATCCCGCCGTCCACTTTGAGCGCGGTCAGGTCTACGCCGGAATCCTGGTTCATCGCATCGAGCACCTCGCGGGTCTGGAAGGCGGTGGCCTCCAGGACGGCGCGGGCCAGGTGGCCCTTGTTGACGTAGCGGGTCAACCCGACGATCACACCACGGGCATCGCTGCGCCAGTAGGGCGCAAAGAGGCCGGAGAAGGCCGGAACGAAGTAGATGCCGCCGTTGTCCTCAACGGTCTTCGCCAGGTCCTCAATGTCCGGGGACTTCTCAATCATGTTCAGGTTGTCGCGCAGCCATTGCACCAACGCGCCGGTGATGGCGATGGAGCCTTCCAGCGCGTAGACGGCCGGCTGATCGCCGATCTTGTAGCCCAAGGTGGTGAGCAAGCCGCTCTTGCTGGGGACCGGCTTGGTGCCGGTGTTCAACAACATGAAGCAGCCGGTGCCGTAAGTGTTCTTGGCCTCACCGGCGTTGTAGCAGGCTTGACCGAAGAGCGCGGCTTGTTGATCGCCCAAGTCACCGGCCACAGGAACGCCGGCCAACTCGCCCACTGCCGTGCCGTAGACTTCACTGGAAGCCTTGATTTCCGGCAACATCGCACGCGGGATGCCCATGATCTCCATAATCTCGGGGTCCCAATCGAGGGTCTCCAAGTTCATCAACATGGTGCGGGAGGCGTTGGTCACATCGGTCACGTGGACGCCACCGTTAGGCCCGCCGGTCAAGTTCCAGATGATCCAGCCGTCGATATTGCCGAACAGGATTTCGCCCTTCTCGGCCTTCTCGCGTGCGCCCTCGATGTTATCCAGAACCCACTTGATTTTGGGGCCGGAGAAGTAGGTCGCCAGCGGCAACCCGACCTTGGCGCGGAAGCGATCCTGGCCGCCTTCCTTGGCGAATTCGTTGCAGATCTTGTCCGTGCGGGTGTCTTGCCACACGATGGCGTTGTAAACCGGCTTGCCGGTGGCCTTCTCCCAGATAACGGTGGTCTCGCGCTGGTTGGTGATCCCCACGGCGGCGATGTCTTTGGGATCAACGCCGCTCTTCTCCAACGCACCCTTAATCACCTCTTGCGTGCGGGTCCAGATTTCCATCGGGTCGTGTTCCACCCAGCCCGGTTTGGGGTAGATCTGTTCGTGCTCTTTCTGATCAACACCAACAACTTGCCCTTTGTGATCGAAAATCATAAAACGGGTGCTGGTCGTCCCTTGGTCAATAGCCGCAGCATACTTAGCCATGTCGTACCTCCTAAAAAAGATATGTGATTGTGAAAAGATTTACGCTTTGCCCAGGACCTCGGCTGCGGTCTTGAGCAACAAATACGATGATGTAGCACCGGGGTCTTGATGCCCCGCGCTACGTTCTCCAAGATAACTGGCCCGCCCTTTGCGTGCTACGAGCGGGATGGTAGCTTCCATGCCCTCTTTAGCGGCTTGAGCACACCGCTGTAAAGCCTCCGTCATGCTTGCCCCGTCGTGAATGCTCTCGTTGAGCGCATTAAGCGCAGGCACCAAGGCGTCAATCATGGTTTTGTCTTCCAACTCGGCTTTGCCACGCATCTTGACTCCGTTGACCGCGGCTTCTAAAGCAGTGTACCAATCTTCAGGCGTCAGCTCCATCTTCCCGGCCGTTTTCATCCCGGCCTGCAAAAAGAATGTTGCGTAAAGAGGGCCGCCCGCTCCGCCCACTGTAGAAAGCAGCGTCATCCCCACGGTCTTGAGAATGGTGCCAATGTCTTTGTCGGCCAGTTCTGACATTTTACCCAGCACGGCCTTAAATCCGCGATGCATGTTTGCCCCGTGGTCGGCATCTCCAATGGCAGCATCCAAGTCGGTAAGATAGGTTTTGTTTTCCTCAATGACCGCAGCATACGCTTTAATCCACTCTAAAATAGCATCTCGACTAATGGACATCATGAACTCCTTTGACAGACGGTTTCGCACCGCTTAAGATCGGTTAGATCCCCCACCGCAGCCCGGCAGTCTTCACCGGCGCGTCCCACAACTTGATCATGTCCTCATCCACCTTGAGCATGGTGATGGACGTTCCCGCCATCTCCAAGCTGGTGATGTACGGCCCGATCAGGTTGCGCACGACTTTGAGGCCGTGCTTGGTGGCGATCTCGTAAGCCTTGCGGTAAACGATGTACAGCTCAATCAGCGGCGTGCCGCCCATCCCGTTCACAAACAAGATGACCTCGTCCCCTTCCTTGTAGGGGATGTCGCTGATGATCGGCTCCATCAACATCTCAACGATCTCGTCCGCGGGCTTGATCTTCATGCGTTTGCGGCCCGGCTCGCCGTGGATGCCGATGCCGATTTCCATTTCGTCTTCCGGCAGGTCAAAGGTGGGCTTGCCCACGTGCGGAACGGCGCAAGAAGTGAGCGCCATGCCCATGCTGCGCCCCCAGTCCTTCACTTTGCGGCAAACGTCGGCCACCTCTTTGAGTGAACGGCCTTCCTCGGCGGCGGCACCGCAGAGCTTTTCGGCCAAAACCGTGCTGCCCACACCACGGCGGCCCGCCGTGTAGAGGCTGTCCTTCACCGCGACGTCATCATCAATGACGACGCTTTCTACCTCGATGCCCTCGGCCTTGGCCAGATCGGCGGCCATTTCGAAGTTCATCACGTCGCCGGTGTAGTTCTTCACGATGTGCAACACGCCGGCCCCGCCGGAAACGGCCTTGGTGGCCTCCAGCATTTGATCGGGCGTTGGAGAGGTGAACACTGCGCCCGGACAAGCCGCATCGAGCATACCCAACCCCACGAATCCACCGTGCATCGGCTCGTGGCCGGAGCCACCACCGGAGATGATGCCGACCTTCCCCTTGATGGGCGCATCGGCACGCACGATGTAGTTGGGGTTAAAGTGAACCTTAACCAGATCGGGATGCGCTAACGCGATCCCCTCCAACTCTTCCTGTACTACGCGCTCAGGATCATTAATCAACTTCTTCATCTTGGAAATCCTCCTCAAAGTAGGATCAACTAAAGGAAACAGAACGACAAACTTGGGTAAGCAGCAGGCAACGTGGGGAGGAAAAACTCCTCCCCACATTCAAGTCCCTTAGATTTTATTCCGGCAGATAAGGGGCAATGAGCCAATCGTAAACGTAGATGCCAATCGCGCCGAAGATGGCGGGAATCAGAACCGGCGGGATCAGCCAGTAAAGGCCATCGAACAAGCCCTTCGTGCCCACCAACGCCCCGAAGATACGCGGGCCGAGGTCACGAGCAGGGTTGATGGAGTAGCCGCTGGGGCCACCCAAGGACAGACCAACCGCCAAAACAGTGAAGCCCACCAGGAACGGCCCCATGTTGTTCTTCAAGCCCAAGTTCTTGGCGTCACCGCTGGCCAAGATGCCCCACAACAGTACCATCGTGCCCATCGCCTCTGCGATGCTGGCGTTCAGGATCGAGTAGTGCCCCGTGGGCGTACCGGCAACCCCGCCCCAGAAAGCCGTATCAAAGATCGAGCCAGGCCCGGTGCACCAGATATTAGGCATTCCGGCAGCCACTAAGCCCTCTTGATAAACCAGGTAAACGCCCAAGGCGCCCAGGAACGCACCGATGACCTGCGCGATAATGTAGGGCAGCACCTTGCTCCAAGGGAAATCACGCTTGACGGCCAGAGCAATGGTCACAGCGGGGTTAATGTGCGCCCCGGAGACGCCCCCGGCGATGTAAACGGCCACGATAACCGCGAAGGCCCATCCAAGGGTAATGGTATTCCAGTTATAGGCCGGAGCGGCCAAACGCGGGGCCAATCCCACATTGGCGACCACGCCATCTCCCAACAAGATCAGGACGAATGTCCCAAACACCTCAGCGATCAGCTCGCCAGTCAATCCTTTCGACTTCATTCTTAACCTCCGTAAATTAGATTGGTGTTAATTAAAAGCAACTACAAGAACCTCTGGTACGCGCGTGGAACTAAATAGTGATCTTCTTTTCCCGACTACCTCCTCATAAGTGAAATCGCTGCCTTACCCAAGAAACAGCCGGATGGGGTGTTTGATTTCTCAAACGCCTTACCATCATACAGATTTCGGGATTCGTTGTCAAGAAAAACCGCGAAAGTGTTTCTAGGTGAACCACTAAACCCTAAGAGTGTTTCATTCAGAAACATTCTTGGCGCGGGTACGGAATTTTTCTAGGGGAATACCGTACTTTTTCACCCGCCGCCAAACGGTGGTACGTCCCACGCCCAGCATATTCGCCATCTGCGTCATGTTCCCGTGGCACAACCGCGCCGCCCGCAGCAAGGTATCACGCTCCACCTCGCGCAGCGAGACCACCGGCATAACCGCGTCCGAAAGCATGCCCGTTTGAATCTTGGGGTCACGCACAAAATCCGGCAAGTGCAGCGGCGAGATGAGATGCGAGGGGCTGGCTTGACTCGCCGCGCGGGCGAGCACCGATTCCAACTCCCCCACATTCCCCGGCCAGGGATAGGAGGACAATAGCTGCATTGTTTCCTCGGCCAGCACGAACTCAATGCCGTATTGCTCCGAAAGCCGCTTGAGATTCCGCCGAATCAACAGCGTCAAGTCCTGCTTGCGCTTCCGCAAAGGCGGCAGCACGATCTCAAAGGCACTGAGCCGGTAGAACAAATCCGCCCGAAACGATCCCTCGGCCACCAACTTCTCCAACGGCGCGGAGGTAGCCGCGATGATCCGCACGTCCGCCTCGATGACCCGATGCCCCTCCAGCCGCTTCACCACCCCGATTTCCAAAAAGTTCAACAGGATCGTTTGCCCTTCCAAGGGCAGGGTGTCTATATCCTGGAAAAACAAGGTCCCGCCATCGGCCAGCTCAAATTTGCTGGTGTGACCGACATTCTCCGATTCACGACCGGGCAAATAGTCGTAGCCCAGCAACTCCAGCAATAGGGACTCTTTGGGAATGGACGCGCAGGCAAAAATCACAAAGGGGCCTTGACGGCGCGGGCTGAGGTGATGAATGACCCGCGCTAGGAGATTCTTTCCGGTGCCGCTTTCCCCGCGCAACAGCACGCCGGCCTGCCCTTTAGCTGCCGTGCGGGCGAGACGACGCACCCGCTCCATCGCCGGAGATTTACCGATCAGACTATCCAGGGTGAACGAGGTATGCACCCGCAAATGCCGCTGCACAAACTGACGCACCGCTTTGATCTCACGCAGAATCGCAATGTTGGCCTTAACGTCATCTTGCACACGCACATAGCGCACGCTGAGCACACAAGCCAGCGATTCCCCGGCTACGAGCAATTCAGTTTCCACATCATCCAGAGGCTCATGCTGCGTAATGGCGCGTTGGACTGTCGGAGAAAAGCGCACCCATTCCCGTAACTGATTGCCCATCACGCGGTTAGGAGAAAGGTGCAGCAAGCTGGCCGCAGCCGGGTTGATGTGCGTCACCCGCCCCGTCGCATCCCACACCAAAATCCCTTCCGAAATTGCGGATAGCACCGCATTGATGCGGGTAAACTGCCGATTCTTCTCGGCCAATAGCCAATCCGCGCCCCGTTGCGCCTCAATGACCCGCGCCCCGGCCACCACCGTCCCCAGCGTGTGCGGGTGATACCCCTCCTTGGTGGTGACGATGCCCAATGCCCCCAACGGCTTGCCGGTCAATTGGAAGATCGGCGCGGCGGCCTCGGCAAAAAGATGAAACACCTGCCGAAAATGCTCCGCCCCATAGACTCGATTGGGAACTCGCTCCAGCAAGGCCAGCGCGAAGGCGTTTGTGCCGATGTCTGATTCCGCCAGCGATACGCCCCGCAGCATTGAGTGCTCCATCAGCCGATCAATCACATCAATATCGCCCAACAAGTCCAAGACGTAGCCCGCGTTGTTCACCAGCACCACCGCCGAGTTCGAACCTTCAATGTACTGGTAGATATCCTCCATCACCGGGCGGGCAATCGTGAGCAGTTCAAAACTGCTCACCTGCGTCGCCAGCAAGTGAGCAGCGTTCAATTTGCGCAGCCGGATCGGCTGATAGGGGTTGATCAGCGGCCAACACCGTTCCCAGGACTCGGCTATCAACGAGGGAACATAGGGCAGCACCACGCGCTCGTTGATGTAAGCCTTCCATGCCCGTGATAGGTCTTCGTCCGAGGGTTTCATGCTTCGGCAAACTTCTCCACTTGATAGATTTCCACCTCTACGCCGGGGAATCGCCACGCATCCTTGGGCAAACCGGCCTTGTAGCAGAGCTGCTCCAAGAAAGTCTCCGGTGACGGCAGTTGCTCCCACACCTGCGGGAGAAACGTCGCGCGATGCCAGCCCTTTTGCAGCACCACGCCATCCACGCCGGGGCGCAACTTACGCACCAAGTCCTCGGGACCGTCGAAGACCAACGGCTGCGGCTCGCTGAGCACCGAGACCTCAATCTCCAGATTGGGCAACTCACGCGCCGTCACCGGCAGGAAACGCGGGTCGCGGAACGCCGCCGCCAGGGCATTGGATTGCACATCCTCCACCAGCGGGCGATAGGCGGAAAGAGACCCGATACAGCCGCGCAACGCCCCGGCCTTCGTGTGCAGGGTGACGAAAGACGCCCCCGGCGCACGCAATCGCTCCGTCATCTGCTCCGCCGGCACGGTGGGCAGCGGGTGATCGTAGACCGCCTGGGTGATCGTCTCGCGTGCCAAAGTCAACAACGTGCGCCGTTCACGCTCCGTCAGCATGAGAGCCTCCTTCCACGTATGCCACCGCCGCATAGCCCACCACCTGCCGCCGCTCGCCGGTGATGTCGCCGGAGGTGCGATAGTCCAACAGGTGCGGCTTCCAGCCGTGCATTTGCGCGACCTCCGTGAGGGCCAACGCCGGAGCTTGCCCGCACGCCTCGCCCGTCGCAATGCCCGACATGTCCTCCTGCAACAGCGCGTCCAGGAACTGCCGATCCAACCGGTGCGCTGTGTCGTTGTCGTGATAGTGACTCAGGTCGGAACTGACAATGATCAAATCATCCGCCGTCACGTGCGCCGCCAGGATTTTCCCGACGGCCAACGGATCGACGTCGCCGAACAGCAGCGGGACGATCCTCGGCGCGGGGTAAATCACTTGCAAAAACGGCAATTGCACTTCCAAACAATGCTCCGGGCCGTGCGGCAAATTCAAGCGGGTGAACAACGGCTCGGCTGCCAAGGCCGCCAACGCCTCCCGATCCACCGGCACATCGCCCAAGGGCGTGCGGAAGGCTTGATAATCGGCCAGCGCCACCCCCGGGAACCACGCCCGATGAGACGGCCCCAAGAGATAACACCGTTGAGGTGCGGGCAGCCCTTCCAACAAACGGTAAGCGACCGCCGCCACCGCCCCGGAGTACACGTAGCCCGCATGCGGCACCACCACAGCGCGAACATGCTCCAACGTCGGCGGCGAGGCCGCTTGCAGATAAGCGGATATTGTTTCACGCAGCACGCGCGGGTCAGCCGGATAGAACATCCCGGCCACCGCCGGAGAGCGAACAGCACGCATAAGCCACCTCCACACACAAAATTTGCTCAGGCCGACCGCCACACGCCGGGGATGTGCGTCCCGCAGCGGGGACAGACGCCGGGCGTCTCCCAGAGCGGCCTCACCCGATAGCCCTGTCGTTGCACCAACACCGTGCCACATTGCGGACAGACGGTATTTTCACGCGCCGGATCGTAAACGTTGCCCACGTAGATGTACTTCAACCCGGCCTCCTTGCCGATCTCGTAAGCTCGTGCCAACGTCGCCGGAGGCGTGGGCGGACGATCTCGCATCTGGAAGTGCGGATAGAACGCCGTCACGTGCCACGGCATCTCCGGGTCCACCGAGGCCAGCCACTCAGCCGCCGCCCGCAGCTCCTCATCGGAATCGTTGAGCTTCGGGATCACCAGCGTCGTGACCTCAATCCAAGTAGTCGGGTCGTGGGCCAGCCAAGCGATATTCCGCTTGATCGGCGCGAGGCGCGATCCGGTGTACTCACGGTACAGGGACTCGGTGAATCCCTTGAGGTCCACGTTGATCCCGTCCAAGTAAGGCGCAAGCATTTCCAGCGTTTCGATGCTCATAAACCCGTTGGAAACGTACACGTTTTTGATGCCCCGCTCGTGGGCCAGCCTCGCCGTATCGTAGGTATACTCAAAAAACACGGT
>WFQZ01000023.1 GCA_015486785.1 Thermoflexales bacterium | reverse complement strand
GTAGTAGGGCGAGGTGGAGGCTTTCACCGCCGCGCTGTGATCGTCGAAGGTCTGCGGGCCGAAGGTGAGGGTGACGGTGCTGCCGTCTTTCTTGGTGAGGGTCACGGTGGCCGCCGGGTGGTCGATGCCGTAGGATGGCTGCGCGGTCTTGCCCAACGGTTCGCGCATTACCACGGTGGCGACTTTTCCTACCAGCCCGCTGATCTTGCTGCTATCCGCTTCCTCGCCGGACTGGAGGTTCTGCAACGTCCAGCCGTTATCACCCTGGACGAAGGTCAATGTGCCGTGGTCGTTTTCCACGGTGATCTTGGTGAGCTGCTCCGGGTCCACCTTGAAGTAGTTGGTGTCGCCCCAGGTGCCAAAGGTGGTGTTGAGGTCCCACTCGGTCACTGCCGGGGTGAGGTAGGTTTCATCCTGCCCCTCCAAGCGGACGTGGGTGGCGGTGTAGCGCGGCGCAGTTCCCAGGTAGAAGCTGTACTTGGAGCCGTCTTGCGTCTCGAAGGTGACGTGGCGCACGAAGTCGCCCGAGGCCACGCGCAGTTGCTTATGGCTGGCCGCCGTCTTGGTCACCAGGTTGGAGGTGTTCATCTGGAGAATCTTTTTCAACGTATCCACGACCGCGTTGGCGTTGAGCGGGTAATCATCCGAGGTCGCCAGCACCCAATTTTCGCCGTCCTTCTTCATAGTGACGGTGGTGCCGTGATCGTCCACAATCGTCAGCGAGGTGATGTCCTCCGCCTTGACGTTGGGGAAGAGCGGCTTGCCGTTGGCCTCGGTGGGACGAGGCCACAGGAACACCACGCTCAGGACGAGTTGTAATACCAGGATCGCTGCCAGAATTTGTTGGTTGCGTTTCATCATGCTTCCCCCTACTTGAATTTCTCAGGGTCTTCCAACTGCATTGGCCGTTCGTTGCGCTGTTTGTAGCTCCACACGAAGCCCAGCACGATCAACGAAAGCAGGGCCAAGACGTAGTTGAGAATTTCCCAGAAGGATTGTTGTGATTCATCCATCGGCTTGAGCAGCCGCGATGTTGTGCCACGGGCACGGATGTTCAGCAGGTCCGTATCTTCCACCGACCAGGAGACCGCGTTTTGCATGAATTTGAGGCTGTTGATATAGCGGTCTTGCGAAAGGGCGGAGGAGAGTTGGAACACCATATCGTCAAGGAACTCGCCGCTGCCGATGACGACCAGCCGCGCAGTTTCAGGGGAACTCTTGATCGTTCCGGCGACCGCTTGCGGAGCCTGCGGCTGATTCTGGTTCTGATCGTTCTGCACTTGCTGATCGGCTTCAAAGGGCGAGGGGCGATCTTTGAAGTAGCTTTCGAAGCTGCCTTGGACCGCGACCGCCAGGTTGTAGGATTGCGGCGTCCCCTGCACGCCAAAGCCCTGGTCGGGGTACTTGTCGAAGTCCGGTTGGATGTTGGCGTCGCTCTGGAGCCACGATTTGTCGGTGGAGTGCAGCAGGACCGTCACTTCACGCGCGGCGTTCTTCTGTTGGTCAACTTGGATCGGCGAGACCCAGTTCAGCGTGACCGCCGGGATGTTCGCCACGATGGGGTTGCCGTGCGCCATGCCGTCCGGCTCCACATCCACGAAGAAGGGGTAGTTGACCGTGGTGATCTCTTGCATCTGGAAGCCGTTGACGTTGCGGGTGACGGGGATGGGGAACGGTTCGTTCTGCGGGTCAAGCACCATCGCTTGGGTGACGGTGATGCCGTAGCTGGCGAGCAGAGGTTGCACGCCGCCGCTCACCGGCAGAGCCGCGATGTTCCCCGAATAGGGGTCGGGCATGATGGCGTAGTTGCCGGCAGCGACGATCACCGAGCCGCCCCGCATCAGGTATTGATCAATGGCGTACAGTTCTTTGTCGCCCAAGTTCTGTGGCGCGACCACCACCAACACATCCACGTTGGGCGGCACGTAGCCGGTGCTCAAGTCCACCTGCTGGACTTCGTACTCCTGCTGGAGGTACTTGGCAATCGTCTTCCAGGTGGAAAACGGCTGCTGCATCTGCCCCAGCGCGTTTTGCGTGGGCGTGGATGGCGGCGTCCACAAGCCGACTACTTGCAGGAAGCCCGGCGCGAGCCGTTTGAGCGCGGAGATAAGCGCGGACTTGATGCTGGCTTCGCTCATATCGCCGGAGGGATAGATGACCTGCGCCGATTGGCCGCTGCCCAAGACCATGTACAGATAGTAGCTCTGGTTGGAGAACAGCGAGATGGGAATCGGCTGGATGCCATAGGTGTCGTACAGCTCCTTGGGCTTGATGGGGCTATCAGCCGAGGTGGGATCAACGGTGGTGAAGGTGAATTTGCCGTTGGAACTGCCGGCAATGTCTTGCAACACCTTGTTGATCGTGTCGGGCACATCCTTCAAGTCGTCCGGCAGCGTGTTCGGCGTGATGTAGACCGTCAAGTTGACCGGCTCCGGCAGGGAAGCCAGGATGCTATCCATATTCTGGAAGCCGTACACCGTCTTTTTGATCGCGCTGGTGAGATCGTATTCCAGGTTGCGCAAATGCACGTCCGGCGAGCCATCGTGGCGCGGCGTGACCTCAATCAAGTCGTTGAAGTCCAGCACTTTGCTTTGATCGCCGTAGAGGATGAGGATGTCAAAGTACGAGTTGATCACCGAGGCTTCGTAGCGACCGGAAACCTGGAACGGCGTGGGGCGGATGCCGTAGACTTGGTTCGCCTCGGCCTCCTTCTCCGGGTCCTTCGTCGGATCAACGATCTCCAGATGCACCTTGCCGCCGGAGGCCACGCGGTACTCATCCAGCATGTCCACGATCTGCGGGACCAGCGGGGCCAGCAGCGGATGGGTCTTCTCGCTGAAGTAGCCGCGAATCGTCAGCGGCTCTTGCAGCCCGCTCAACAGTTTGCGCGTGGCCGGGGAGAGCGTGTACTCGTGATCCTGGGTCATATCCAAGCGCAAGCCGCGCAGCGGATAAGTCCACACGTTCACCAAAATCAGGTTGGCGATCAGCAAGCCGGAGGTGAGCGTCACCGCGTACCGCTGCGGGCGGGTGCGTTCGCCTTGACTCCAGCTCTTGGCTTTGAGCGACCACACGTTGAACGTGAGGAAGATGCCGGTGAGGGATAGATAGTACAGCAGGTCGCGGATGTCCACCACGCCGCGCTCAATGCTTTCAAAGCGGCTGCCGGACCCCAAAGCCCGCAGGATGTCGGCCACGTCGTTGCTGAAGAAGCCGGTGAAGGCCGATGCGCCCACCAGGTAGAAGACGCCGCCCAGCAGCAACGTGGAAATGAGGGCCACGATCTGATTGTCGGTGCGGGAAGACACGAACAGCCCCATCGCCGTGTAAGCTCCGGCCAGCAGCAACGCCGCCAGATACCCACCGGCCACCGGCCCCCAATCCAGGTTGCCCAGGAAGGAAACGGTGATGGGCAGGAAGATGGTCAACGCCAGCGCAATCGCCACGAGGGCCAGCACGGCCAGGAACTTGCCCAGCACCAGTTGCGTGGTGCTCACCGGCAAGGTGAGCAGGATTTCCAGCGTGCCGCTGCGCTGCTCCTCGCTCCATTGCCGCATCGTCAGCGCGGCCACCAGGAAGATGAGCAGGATCGGCATAGAGCGGAACAAGGGACGCACGTCGGCAATGTCGCGCCCAAAGAACGCATTGATCCAGAAGAATGAGAACAGCGTCACCGCCAAAAACGTGCCGATGAAAATCAAGGCCATCGGCGAGCCGAAGTAACCGCGTAATTCTTTCCGAGTGATTGTCAAGATTTGTTTCATTGTTATCGCCTCGTATCCATAGGGTTGAATGAGTGTCTGGCTCAATTTTCAGCCGTGACTTCCTCCGTCGCCAGTTGATTGAAGACCATCTCCAAGGTGCGCACGTCGCGCCGCAGCTCACGCACCGGCCAATCGTGCTGCCGCGCCAAGGCGTAGAGCCGAGGCGTCAAGTTGCCGTCGCTGAGCTGGGGATCGCCGAGCACGCGATACGCGGGGTAGCCATCGAGCGAGCGGAACAGCTCCACGCCGCGCACTTCCTTGAGGCCGCGCAGCGTCTCCAACGCACCTTCCGGCGTCCGCTCCAGCACCAACACCGCGTCCGAGGTGGCCGCCAGCTCCGAAAGCCGCGCGTCGGCCTTGATCCGCCCGTTCATCAGGATGATGGCGCGATCACACAGGGCTTCAACCTCGGAAAGGATGTGGGTGGAAAAGAGGATCGTGCTGGTCTTCGCCAGCCGCCGGATGAGGTTGCGGATCTCCACGATCTGCGTGGGGTCCAGCCCCACCGTCGGCTCGTCCAGGATCAGCAGCTTGGGCTTGTGCAAGATCGCCTGGGCCAGCCCCACGCGCTGCCGGAAGCCTTTACTCAACTGGCCGATGGGACGGGTCAGGTGCTCTTGCAAGCCGGTGGCGTAAATCGCCTCGGACAAACGGTCTAACTGTGCTTCTTCGGGAATCTGACGCAAGTCGGCCATCATCTTCAGGTAAGCCTGCACCGTCAGCTCCGGGTAAAGCGGCGCGGTTTCGGGCAGATAACCGATCTGCGCCTGCACCTCGCGGGTGTGCTCCAGCACATCCATCCCGTGAACTTCCGCCGTGCCGCCATCCGGCTGCAAATAACCGGTGAGGATTTTGATGATGGTGGTCTTTCCTGCGCCATTCGGCCCCAGCAACCCCACGATCTCCCCTTCCCCGATGTGGAAGGAGACGCCGCGCAGCGCTTGCACCGGGCCATAGGACTTAGTCAATTCGCTTACATTGATCATCCACGTTGCCTCCTGCATAAGTTGAAAATGGATCATTGCACCGTTTAGGGAACTGCCAATTGCTTAGTTTAGAGAAAAACGCGCTCGGCGTCTTTAAGAGAACCGAGTGGCTACCTTAAGAGAAGTTTAAGGGCGCGTTTTGGCGGGGCGGCCAGTTTCGCATTTTTGTTCAGACACTGTATAATCAGCGTCTACGGAGGCAAAGCCAATTATGATGCGTTTTGACCGCTTTACCGAACGTGCCCAAGAAGCTGCCCAGCGGGCAGTGGAGCTGATGACTCGTTACGGGCACAGTCAAGTTGATGTAGAACATCTGTTGATGGCCTTGGCACAGCAAGAAGACGGCACGGTGCCGTTGCTGCTCAAAGAGATGGGGTTAGAGGTGCAGACGCTAACCGATGAACTGGATCGCCTGCTACGCCAAGGCTCTCGTCCGGGCATCTACGGGGCGCGAGGCGGCCAGCAGGTCTTCATCACGCCGCGCGTCAAGCGGGTGCTGGATATGGCCCAGGAAGAATCTACTAAGATGAAGGACGAGTACATCGCTGTGGAGCATATCTTCCTGGCGATCACCCGCGAGCACAACACCTCCGTGGCCCGCTTCCTCAAAGGGCACGGGATCACCACCGAGCGCACGTTGGAGGTGGTCGAAAAAGTGCGCGGCGGTAAGCACGTCACCTCGGTGCAATCCGACCTTTCCCAACACCGGATGTTGGACCGCTTTTGCCGCGATATGACCCAGATGGCACGCGAGAACAAACTCGACCCGGTCATCGGGCGGGACGAGGAAATCCAGCGGGTGATTCAAATCCTGGTGCGGCGCACCAAGAACAACCCGGTGCTCATCGGGGAGCCGGGCGTGGGCAAGACGGCCATCGTCGAAGGGCTGGCGCAGAAGATCGCCGGCGACGATGTGCCCGAAATCCTCAAAGGCAAGCGGGTGTTGCTGCTGGATATGGGCAGCTTGGTCGCCGGAACGCGCTTCCGGGGCGAGTTTGAGGAACGACTCAAGGGCATCTTGGAAGAAGTGCAGCGCACCGAGGGCGAAAACATCTTGTTCATTGACGAATTGCACACGGTTGTGGGCGCGGGAAACGCCGTTGGCTCGCTGGATGCTTCAAATATGATCAAACCGGCCTTGGCGCGGGGCGAACTGCAATGTATCGGGGCGACGACCTTGGATGAGTACCGCCAGTACATTGAAAAAGACGGCGCATTGGAGCGGCGATTCGCGCCCATCTACGTGGAAGAGCCGACCGTATCCGACACTATCGCTATGTTGCAAGGGCTGCGTGACCGTTACGAAGCCCATCACAAAGTTTCCATCTCCGATGATGCGTTGGTGGCCGCCGCGCAACTCTCGCATCGCTACGTCTCCGACCGCCACTTGCCCGACAAGGCCATTGATCTGATGGATGAAGCCTCGGCCAAGCTGCGCGTCGCTCTCTATACCCTGCCGCCGGACTTGAAAGAGATGGAAGCCCGCCTGAACCGCCTGCGGGCCGAAGAAGAGATCGCCGGGACCTCGCGGGATTACGCCCGCGCCGCAGAGTTGAAGGTGGAGCGGCTGCGCCTGGAGGAGGAATTCAACAGCAAGCGGGAAGCCTGGCTCTCCCGCAATCAGTTGGATGAGACGGTGGACGCCGAAGACATCGCCGAGGTGATCGCCTCGTGGACCGGCATCCCGGTCTCCCAGGTGATGGAAACGGAGGCCGAGAAGCTGTTGCGGATGGAAGACGCTTTGCGCGAGCGGATCATCGGGCAAGATGAGGCGTTGCACGTGATCGCGGACGCGATCCGCCGTGCCCGTGCCGGGCTGAAGAATCCGCGTCGGCCCATCGGCAGCTTCCTGTTCCTCGGCTCGTCCGGCGTGGGGAAGACGGAGACGGCCAAGGCCCTGGCGGCCTTCCTGTTCGACGACGAGGACGCGCTCTTGCGCATTGACATGAGCGAGTACCGCGAAGCCTTCACCACCTCGCGGCTGTTCGGCTCGCCCCCCGGCTACGTGGGGTACGATCAGGGCGGGCAACTTTCGGAATCGGTGCGCCGCCGTCCCTATCAAGTCGTGCTCTTCGACGAGATCGAAAAGGCGCATCCGGACGTGTGGAACTCGCTCTTGCAGATTCTGGATGAAGGCCGCTTGACCGACGGGCAAGGGCACGTGGTGGACTTTCGCAACACCGTGGTGGTGATGACTTCCAACGTGGGCACGGAGTACGGACGGCGCGGCGGGGCCTTGGGCTTCAGTCGCGGCACGGACGAGCAGGACGAGGAGCGGCATCGCCGCGCCCTGGACGCGCTCAAGAAGACCTTTCGCCCGGAGTTCCTCAACCGCGTGGATGAGATCGTCATCTTCAACACCCTGCAAACGGAGGATGTGGAAAAGATCGTCAACCTGCAAATGGCGGAAGTCCAAACGCGCCTGCGCGAGTACGGCTTGCGCCTCACGCTCACCCCGGCGGCTCGCCGTTGGCTGGCGGAGCAAGGCTACGATCCCCAGTTCGGAGCGCGGCCTCTGCAACGCGCCATCCAACGTTACGTGGAAAGCCCGATCAGCGTGCGTATCCTGCGCGGGGAGTTCCAGAAGGGCATGCACGTCTTCGTAGATTTAGGCGAGGGCGAGTTGACCTTCCAACCGACCCGCACGGCGCACGATCCCAGCTCAAAAGGAGGTGAACCGACAAAAGACGAGTCATAATTGCAGTCCCAACTTTAGATTTTCCAAAATTTAATCTCAATTTACGGAGGAGAGATATGCGTAAAACCCTATTAACCTGGTTAAGTGTGTTAGTTTTGTTAAGTACCTTGCTGACGGCCTGCGGGCCAAAGGCGACTCCCACCCCGACGCAAGAGGCAACTCAAGCGGCGACCGAGGAAACCCAGGCCCCGACGGAAGAGGCCAAGCCCACGATCAAAGTGGGGATGGTTTCCGACCTGGGCGGGATTGACGACAAGTCCTTCAACGCCACCTCCTGGAAGGGCGTGGAGCGGGCAATCAAGGATTTGGGCATCGACGGCTCTTACCTTGAATCGCAGCAGCAGACCGACTACGCCACCAACATCACCCAGTACATCAAGCAAAAGGCCGACCTGATCATCACGGTGGGCTTCCTGCTGGCCGACGACACGGCCAAGTTCGCCAAGGACAACCCCGATACCAACTTCGCCATCGTGGACTACTCCTACGATCCACCCATTGACAATTTGCGTGCCCTGACCTTCTCCATTGACCAGGCCGGATTCCTGGCCGGGTACACCGCTGCCGCCGCCTCCAAGACCGGCAAAGTCGCCACCTTCGGCGGCATCAACATCCCGCCGGTGGCCGCGTTCATGGTCGGCTTCGAAAGCGGCGTGGAGTACTACAACCAGCAAAACGGCAAGAACGTTGAGGTGCTGGGCTGGAGCACGGCGGATAACAACGGCGTGTTCGTGGGCAACTTCGAATCCACCGACGATGGCCGCCGCGTGGCCGAAGAGTTCCTCTCCGAAGGCGCGGACGTGATCATGCCCGTGGCCGGGCCGGTAGGCCTTGGCTCCGCGCAAGCGGTCAAGGAGCACGGCAACGCCTGGATCATCGGCGTGGACACGGACTGGACGGT
>WFQZ01000022.1 GCA_015486785.1 Thermoflexales bacterium | reverse complement strand
GGCCGCCGGCGGCGTTTCGGCTTCCGCCGGATTGAAACGCATATCCAGCGGGGCGTCAAAGCGGAAGGAGAATCCCCGTTGCGGGTCGTCAATCTGCCACGATGAGTATCCCAAGTCAAAGAGCACGCCGTCAAACAGCCCCCACTCAGCGGCGGCCACGGCTGCGCCGAGATGCGCGAAAGAGAGCGTGCGTATCTGCACACGCTCTCCGAAAGTTGCCAGACGCATAGCTGCTCGCGCCGCAGCTTCCGGGTCTCGATCCAGCCCCAGCACCCGCCCGTCGGGCGCGGAGGCACTCAAAATCGCCTGGGTGTGTCCTCCGCCGCCAACGGTGGCATCAAGGTACAATCCGCCGGGGCGCACATTCAGCCCGTCTATGGTTTCCCGCAACAGCACCGGGATATGTTTGGTTACAGGTGCAGCGTCTCCCATAAGGCGGGGTCCTCCTCCATCATCGCGATCTGGTGGGCGTTTTCCGCTTCCCAGCGTGTGGGATTCCAGATTTCCAGGAAGCGATCCAGCCCCACGATGATCGCGCCGGCGGAAGGAGTCAGCTCCGCGTACTTTCGCAACCACTCAGACAGCAGGACCCGCCCGTGGCGGTCGAGTTTGACGCTCTCGGCCTCGGCGAAGAGCAGGCGTCGCAGCGAGCGTCCGCGCGGGTCGGTGATGGGCAGCGCGTTGACCTTGGCGGCCAGTTCCTGCCAGACTTCCGCCGGGTACACGGTCAGACAGCGATCCAGCCCGCGCGTGATGACCACGTCACCGGTCAAGGCTTCGCGGAAGCGGGCCGGGATAGTGAGGCGGCCTTTTTCGTCAACTGTGTACGCATAACGTCCTAGGAACATCGATTGTCCTTATCGTCGGGAGCAAGCGATAGGGGTTTCCCATTTCACCCCACTTTTACCCACAAGCATCCACATTATACCCAAAATTTTCCCCAAGGACAATGGGGAAATCCCAAAATTGGGTAACAGAATCGTTTGGGATTTGTGAACAACGGTAACGGTTCTGTAACGGTGGGGAAAGCATGCTCACAGAGCCGTCTGAAGTGGCGGAAGCCGTCGGGGACGTTTTATGCGGCATCTGCCGTGATCTTGACAAATTGACCTCTCGATAGTAAGCTATGGAGCATCAAGCCACAATCTCGGCCCACTGCCAAATCGCCCGATTTCGGTATCGTGGAAAACGGATTATAATTGCACCCTTAATTTCATTTCCGTGAACTCTGAATTTTCTAAGCTGGCTTTTCCAGAAGACCACATCAGAGGAGGTGCCGCAAGAGGAAGATCGCATAAGTTCGTACGCATCATCCGTAAGTTTATCTGGTTTCGCTATTGTGTTTCTACATTGTAAGGGGGAAATATGACCATAGCCGAACAATCCGTTTCTACCAGCTCTGAAACCGCTCGACGCAATGGACGACGGGCACGAAAAATCCGCGAAGCGATAGAAGCCTATCTTTTTCTGCTTCCGGGGACGCTGATCCTGCTCACATTCAACTTGATTCCGATTTTTTACGCGCTGTACATCAGTATGCACAAATGGCGCATTCAAAAGGGAAAGTTCATCGGTTTTGCGAATTACCTCAAGGCCTTGGGAACGCCCATAGACATTCTCTCGGTGCTCGGCGGGCTAGGGCTGCTGGCCGGAGCCTGGATGCTTTGGCGAAAGATCAAAGCCGAGGATTCCAACGGCAAGCTGCTCCTCAAATTCCTGTTCGCCTTTATGCTGCTGTTCGGAGGCATCGCCTTCATTTTGGGATTCCCCAAGATGTTAGCCGATGGCGACAAAATGCTCTTCAAAGCATTGTTGATCACTTTCTACTACTCCATCGGCACGGTCCCGTTCCAGATCATCTTCTCCTTCTTGCTGGCGACGATCTTGTTCCAGGACATCAAAGGGAAGACCACGTGGCGCATCATCTACTTCCCGCCCTACGTGACCGTTACCGTAGCTTCCGCCGCCGTATGGCAATCCATCTTTGATCCCAGCAAGGGGTTAATCAACATCACCTTAGGCGGCTTGGGTGTTCCGGAAGCAGCCTTGCCCAAGTGGCTATTTGAAGCTCAGGGCATCAATGTTATCATTGGGCACTGGTTTGGCATTAACGTTCCTAGTTGGGCCGGAGGGCCGAGCTTAGCCCTAGTCGCAGTGATGATCTACAACATCTGGACTTTTGTGGGATATAACAGCGTGATCTACCTAGCGGGATTGGGGAACATCCCCAGCTCCCTCTACGAAGCCGCAGAGATAGATGGCGCCAGCCGCTGGGAGACGTTACGCAATGTGACCCTGCCCCTCGTTTCACCCACAACCTACTTCCTCACCATGATGGGCATTCTGGGGACGTTCCGAGCCTTCAATCACATCTACGTGATGACGCAAGTCGTGGGGCCGGTCGGATCGCCACGCGGCACGACGATGACCGCCAGCATGCTGATCTGGAAAAACTTCTGGGATGGCAACCGCTTTGGCTACGCTTCCGCACTCGCTTTTGTTCTCGCCGGCGTGATGTTATCCATAACCTGGATACAAGGGCGCATCGCCGAAGGGAGGGTCCATTATGGCTAAGTCAACCGATCCAATCATTAATCCTTCTCACAAGAATCCTTACATCGCCGCCGCATTGAATCTGCTGCCCGGCGCAGGCTACCTGTACCTCGGACTATGGGCTTGGGGCATCCTGGTACTGCTCACCACGTGGGCTACCGGATACGTGTTTGATCGCATGACCAGCCTCCCGGCAATCACCGCCTGGGTAATCGCCGCGCTGCTCGCCATCTTTGACGGTTACATGAGTGCCAAACGGCATAATGCCGGCATGGCCCAACCGCATGGCCGAGCGCTCATTTACACGGTACTCACCATCGGCGCGATCATCGCCATCATGCCGTTTGGGTGGATGCTTGAAACGTCCTTCAAAACCTACGGGGAGCACGGTTCACGCAAGTTCTGGCCGGCCGCACTCAGCTTGGCGCCCTATCAAGACTTGCCTCAGGCGAAAGAGGTGGTCGTCCCAATGCACGACGCGCAAGGTTGGAAAAACGTCCCGCGTTCCTTCAGCCCTCCGCTTGAAGGCGTGATCAAAGTGGACCAGGTTTCGCGTTTCGTGGCCCAGAAAACGAAGGAAGCCGGTGAAACCATCCCCTTCGACGTGTTGATCCTGGCCGTGGACACCACCGATGATGATGTGCAGAACTATGATCAGTTCGTGGTCACGGTCAATTCCCGCATCGTGGAGCAATTCTCCACCCGCCTAAAGGGCAGTCAGATCGGCGGGCCGAATTACTTTGGCGCGGATCGCGGGCGTTGGGGGCCGCACTTCAAGGTTGTGGACCCGGATCCCAAGCACTTCGTGGTGCGGGAATCCTGGGACGTAGGCCACATCCTCTTCCATAACTACATCTCCGCCTGGCAAGAGGCCAACTTCGCGCTCTACATGCGGAACAGCGTCATCATCACCCTGCTCACCGTTCTAGGCGTGCTGATCACCGGCACACTGGCCGCTTACGCCTTCGCCCGTATGGAATTCCCCGGCAAGAACTTCATCTTCTCCACCTACCTCGCCACTTACATGATCCCCGGTGCCGTGACCCTCATCCCCAACTACCTGATCATTGTTGGCCTAGAGCAATTCTTCCAAACACACTTCGGGATGAATCATGCTTGGTATGACAACTGGACTGCGTTGACCATTCCCTTTATGATCAACGCCTTCAGCGTCTTCCTGCTGCGGCAATTTTTCGCACAAATCCCCGGTGAGTTGTACGATGCGGCCCTCATAGATGGCTGCGGGCACATTCGCTTCCTGACCCAAATCGTCCTCCCACTTTCCAAGGCTCCCCTAATGTCCGTGATGATCTTCAACACCATCTGGGCTTGGAACCAGCTACAATGGCCCTTGATCGTCACCAGTACGGAGCGTTGGCGGCCCATCACGGTAGGACTTTCCAGCTTCATCACCGAGGCAGCCGCCGAAACACAACTCATCATGGCCGGGTCGGTGATCACCACGCTCCCCATCCTCATCCTCTACTTCTTCACCCAGAAGCAATTTACCGAAGGGATCGCCACCACCGGCTTGAAAGGGTAAACGTCAGCAGTCTATGAAAGGAGGTGATGCGTCACAAGAAAAAGTATAGCTAATTGATTTTCACACTTGAACCCAAGAAGTATCCCAAAATTTGATCCATATTCCTGAAGGAGGATTTAGCATGAGAGAACGCAAGTGGTTTGCGTTAATCGCAGTACTAGCATTGTTGTTGGCTGTATTAACAGCTTGCGGTCAGAAGACCACACCGACCGCCGCGCCGACGGAAAAACCCACCGAGGCGCAGGCGACCGAAGCTCCGACCACTGCCCCGGCAGAGACGGAAGCTCCGACAGCAGCACCTACCGAAGAAGCACCGGCATACGACACGGCCATCTACGGCGACCTGGAAAACATTGACCCCAGCGGCCAAGAAGTGACCTACTGGTATCAGCACACCCGCTCCCGCGAAGAGCTGCTCCAGTCCATGATCGACGAATTCAACCGCACCAACGAATGGGGCATCACCGTCAAGGGCGAAAGCCAGGGCGGCTACGGCCCACTGTACCAGAAGATCATCGCCGGTATCCCCGCTCACCAACTGCCCACTATGGCCGTTGCTTACCAGAACCAAGCCGCCACCTACGCCGTCCAAGACGTGCTGGTTGCGCTTGATCCCTACGTCCAGAGCAAGAAGTGGGGCTACTCCCAGGATGACCTCAAGGACTTCTTCCCCGTCGCCCTCACCGCCGACTACCTCCCCCAGTTCAAGGGTCGCTATGGCTGGCCACCCTACAAGTCTATGGAAGTGATGTACTACAACCAGGACTGGCTCAAGGAATTGGGCTACGACGGCCCCCCCACCACCTGGGATGAGTTCGGCGAGATGGCCTGCAAGGCCGCTCAGCAACCCTTCTCCAAGGCTACCGGCGAAGGCAAGTCCCTGGGCTACGAGTACTCCATCGACGCCTCCCGCTTCGCCACCTTCATCTTCAGCCGTGGCGGCACCATCATCGCCGATGACGCCTCCAAGTACGTCTTCAACGAACAGCCCGGCGTCGACACTATGAAGTTCTGGCAAGACCTCGTCAACAAGGGCTGCGCCGCCCAGGCCACCGAGAAGTACGGCGACCAAACTGACTTCGGCAATGGCCTCTCCCTCTTCACCGTCGGCTCTATCTCCGGCCTCCCCTACTACGCCAAGGCCGTCGAGAGCGGCGCCAACTTCTCCTGGAGCGTCAACCCGCCCCCGCACACCACCGCCGAACCGCGCATGAACATCTACGGCGCGAGCCAATCCATCTTCAAGAGCACCCCAGAGCAGCAATTGGCCGCCTGGCTCTTCATCAAGTGGATGAGCGAACCTGAGCAACAAGCCAAGTGGGCCTCCAGCACCGGCTACTTCCCCACCCGCCAATCCGCCGCCGACCTCATGAAGGACTACTTCGCCGAGCACCCCATCTACAAGAAAGCCTTTGGCTTCATGGCCTACGAATCCGGCGTGGAATCCCCCGTCGCCGGTTATGATGAATGCCGCACGGCCATCTCCGACATGCTCACCAACGTCTTGGGTGGCGCGGACGTCCAGGGCGGACTCGACGGCGCTGTTGAACAGTGTAACGAGTACTTACAGGAAGCCGCTCCTTCTAAGTAACACCGGGCAACCTGCTTAATCCCAGAGCCGGTCACATTGTGACCGGCTCTGCGTTATGGGGGAACAAGCGCCTGACCCTGCGCGGGTGACGAGGAGGCAGTTAATCGAAGTTCGGCGGATGCTGCCAGGGGTGCCCGCCCCTGAGTTTCCCCTCCTGAACAAAAGCCGTTTGACAAAACCGGGCGGCAACGGTCGGCACAAAGCTAGCGGCAGGGCGATCATTCACTTATGCAAGGAGGCACATTGTGTGTGGCATCGTGGGTTACATTGGCCCGCGCCGAGGCGCGGATGTGGTATTGGCCGGGCTGCGACGCCTGGAATATCGCGGCTATGATTCAGCCGGCATCGCGGCGTTGCAGCCGGACGGCACGATTGGCGTGCGGCGCAGCGTCGGCAAGTTGCACCATCTGGCCGACAAGCTGGCCGCGCAGCCGTTGGCGGGACATCTCGCCGTGGGGCACACCCGTTGGGCCACCCACGGCGGCGTGACCGAACAGAATGCCCATCCCCACCTGGGACACGGCGGACGGGTGGCCGTGGTACACAACGGGATCATTGAAAATTACACCGCCTTGCGCCGCGAACTGACCGCGCAAGGCATCACCTGCGCATCGGAAACCGATACGGAAGTGGTGGCGCACTTGGTGGGCGGATACTTGGAAGCCGGAGATGACCTGCTTACCGCCGTGCGCCGCACCCTGCTCCGCTTGCACGGCGCGAGCGCGTTCGTCTTCATCAGCGCGACGGAGCCGGGACGGCTGGTCGCCGCGCGATTGGGCAACGCCGGCGGCCTAGTCGTAGGGCACGGCGAAGGGGAACACCTCATCGCCTCCGACATCCCGGCCATCTTGGAACACACCCGCCGCGTTTCCTTCCTGGAAAGCCGCCAACTGGTCGTCTTGGAGCGCGAGCGGGCCAGCTTCTACACCCTGGACGGGACGACCTTTTCACCCACCCCGCACCTCATCGCCTGGGACCCGGTATCAGCCGAGAAAGGCCCCTACCGGCACTTTATGCAGAAAGAAATCAGCGAACAGCCCCGCGCCATCACCGATACCCTGCGGGGGCGGGTAGACTTCCACCACGGATTGATCCACCTAGACACGCTGAACCTCACCCCGCAGGAAGCGCGGGACTTGCAGCACATCACCATCGTGGCGTGCGGCACATCCTATCACGCCGGATTGGTGGGGAAGTTTATGCTGGAGCACTTGGCCCAGGTGCCGGTCAGCGTGGACTACGGATCGGAGTTCCGCTACCGCGACCCGCTGATCCGCCCGCACACAGCCGTCTTGGCAATCACCCAATCGGGCGAGACGGTGGACACATTGGCAGCGATGGAGGAGGCGCGGCGCAAGGGGGCGCGTCTGTGGGCCATCGTCAACGCGCTGGGGAGTCAGGCGCAGCGTCACGCCGATGGGTACGTGATGATGCAGGCCGGCCCGGAGATCGGCGTGGCTTCCACCAAAGCCTTCACCACCAGCCTGGTGGATTTGTACTTGCTGGGGCTGTACCTGGGACAACTGCGCGGCACGCTCGCGGAGGACTCGCTACAGCAAGCGGTCGCCGATCTCGCCAAACTCCCCGAATGGGTGGGACAGGTAGCGGAGCTGCGTCCCGTGTACGGCGAGTTGGCGGAGCAGTTCCACAAGCGGGAGCATTTCCTGTACCTGGGGCGCAAAGTCAACTACCCCATCGCCCTGGAAGGCGCACTCAAGCTCAAAGAAATCTCCTACATCCACGCGGAAGGGTATCCGGCGGGCGAGATGAAGCACGGCCCCATCGCGCTCATTGACGACCAGATGCCGGTGCTCACCATCGCCCCGCGTGATAGCGTCTACACCAAGATGCTGAGCCAAATGGAGCAGGTGAAGGCTCGCGGCGGCACGGTGATCGGCCTGATTCAGCACGGGGACAAAGTGGCGCAAGCCAAGGCCGATTTCGTGCTCGAAGTTCCCGCCGTCCCGCCCCTGCTTTCCCCGATCATCAACGTGATCCCGCTCCAGTGGCTGGCCTACGCCATCGCCGTCCGGCGCGGCGCGGACGTGGATCAGCCGCGCAACCTGGCCAAGAGCGTCACCGTGGAGTGATGTCCCGGCGTGACCGTTGCCGCAGTTGTCCGCAACCGGCGGCAATGGTCACGCCACGGGATTGCCGCAGGGTGTGCGGGATGCCGGCGCGATCCAACGCGGCGGCAAACGAAGCGATGGCCTCCGGGGACGAAGGCCGCCCCTCAAAGAACGAGGTGGGGTTCAAGCGAATGAGGTTCACGTGCGCCGGCAGGTCTTGCAATCGCCGCGCCAGCAGCTCGGCTTGCTCCGGCGTGTCGTTGACCCCGGCGATCATCAGCCACTCAAACATCACCCGCCGGCCGGTGGCGGCGACGTAATCGCGCAAGGCGGAAAACAGCGATTCCAGCGGATAGGTGCGGTTGATGGGCATCAACTCACTGCGTACCTCGTCACTGGCCGCGTGCAGCGAGACGGCCAGCTTGATCCCCAAATCCGCCTCGGCCAGGCGGCGGATGCCCGGCACGATGCCCACGGTGCTCAAGGTGACGCGGCGCGGAGGGAAAGCCAACCCGCGCGGGTCAAGCAGCCGCCGCAAGGCCGCGAACGTGTGCTCAGGATTAAGCAGCGGCTCGCCCATCCCCATCAACACCACGTTGGAAAGAGGTGCGTCCTGCCGCACGTGGAGCACCTGCGAGATGATCTCGCCGCTCGTCATCTGCCGCACAAATCCCATCTGCCCGGTGGCGCAGAAGCGGCAGCCGCATGCACATCCCACTTGGGTAGAGATGCACACGCTGTTGCGCTCGCGGTAGCGCAGCAAGACCACCTCCACCGTTTCGCCATCCGCCAGAGCCAACAAATCTTTGCGCGTGTCGCCCTGGGGCGATTCCTGCCGCGCCAATCGCCGGGGCAGAGCCAAAGAGGCTTCCGCTTGCAGCCGCTCACGCAAATCGGGCGGCAGGCTGGTCATACGGGCGAAGTCCGTCTCGCCGCGCCGATACATCCACCGCCACAACTCCCGTGCCGACGGACGCGCTTCCCAAGACTGCAACAGGGTTTCTAACGCGCGGTAATCCAAATCGTACAGCCAAAGTTTATCCATACGCACCTACAGACGCAAACTCACATCCCCCACGGGGAAACGCCGCACCCGGCCATCATCCAGCCGCAGCAACAACGCGCCATCGTCAGCCACCTGCTCGGCGACGCCAACGACAATGCCATCCGGCGTGTGGACGCGGACGGGCCGCCCCAGCCAAGCTAAATGCTCGCGCCACAAATCCAACGGATTCCAGCCGGCATGCACCCGCGCTTCTAGGTGACGTATCTTCTTGAGAAACGCCGCCAGTAAGGCCACCCGATCCACGGGCCGACCGGTTTCGGCCTGTAAGCTCGTGGCGTTGGGGTCGAGTTCGGGGAGCTGCACCGGAGGGATGTTCACGTTCAACCCGATGCCCACCACCAGGAACGAGGGAGCGTTTTGCGCCCCGCCGATCTCGCTCAACATCCCGGCGAGTTTGCGCCACGTTTCCCCCCGCTCCACGATAAGATCGTTGGGCCACTTGAGCCGCGCCGGAACGCTTGTGACCTGCCGCACCGTATCCGCCAGCGCGATGCCACACGCCATTGTGAATCGCCCCGCGAATCGCGCAAACGGAGCCGGGGGACGAAACAGCAGCGACATCAGCAGGCTGCTTCCCGGTGGAGCCATCCAGCGGCGCGTTAAGCGGCCCCGCCCGCGCGTCTGGGACTCGGCCACCAGCACCGTCCCGTTCACCGCGCCCATCATCCCCAGGCGCAAGGCCTCGTCGTTTGTTGAGCCAATTTCCGCAAAGTAGCGGGCCTCCGGCAATGAATCTACGTATCGCCGTAGCAGCTCCTGTGATCGTTGAAGTTGATGCGTTGGCATAGTACCTCCTGCAAATTCTTGCGGATATTTTAACATTACTGCGCCATCGGGCGATGCACTTTTATTGACATTCACAAAGGCCATGCTAAACTGAAGTTAGTAAATCAATGCCACAATATGTAATTAGGGGGCGGCTATGGGGATAGAGGGGAAACGCAAAGTGGTATGTGTTGAAGACGAACCGGAAATGATTGATCTCATTCGGTTGATTTTAGGGCGGCGTGACTTTGAACTCATCGGGGCACTAGGAGGACGCGAGGGGCTGGAAACAATCCGGCGCGAGAAACCGGCGTTGGTGCTGCTGGATTTGATGATGCCGGATATGGACGGCTGGGAAGTCTACCAGCAGATGAAAGCCGATGCGGAACTCAGCAAGATACCGGTCATCGTAGTCACCGCCAAGGCGCAAAGCATTGATAAGGTGCTGGGATTGTACATCGCCAAAGTGGAGGACTATGTCATCAAGCCCTTCGGCCCGCAAGAGTTACTTTCCAGCGTGAACAAAGTTTTGGGACTGAGTTGAACAGTTACATCTCCTCAATGGCGCATCGGGGATTCCTCGGTGCGCCATTTTTTATTCCCCCATCTGCCGTGGAGGTGCATTAGTTCAAGGTCGGTGCTATAATTCAAGTGGTGCCGTACCTGCTCCGTCCGAGGCCAAGGGACAGGATTAAACGCTAGAGATTTCCGATTCTTGGGGCGAGCAGTTACGTTGTGTGCTCACTATCAATCACAGGAGGTAAAGATGGATCCGATCACGTATGCCCAGGCTCATCGTGAGCAGTTTTTAGCGGAGTTGTTGGAATTTCTGCGCATCCCCAGCGTCAGCACGCAGGCGGAGCACAAGCCGGATATTGAACAGGCGGCGTCCTGGCTGCGGGAGCAGTTGCTGCGGGCCGGCTTCCCCAAGGCGGAGGTGATGCCTACACCCGGCCATCCGGTGGTTTATGCTGAGTGGTTGGCGGCGGGGCCGGACGCGCCCACGTTGTTGATCTACGGACATTACGACGTGCAGCCGCCGGAGCCGCTGGAGTTGTGGCACACGCCGCCCTTCGAGCCGACGATCATCGGGGATGATGTTTTTGCGCGTGGGGCCGCGGATGACAAGGGGCAGGCGTACATCCACGTGAAGGCCGCGGAATCGTTCAAGGAGACGGTGGGAGCACCGCCGGTGAATCTCAAGTGCATCTTTGAGGGCGAGGAGGAAAGCGGCAGCCCCAGCCTGGTGCCGTTCATCAAGGGCCACCGCGATCTGCTGGCCGCCGATTACGCCGTGATCTCCGATACGCACATTCTGGGGAAGGAAACGCCTTCTATCGTCTACGCGCTGCGCGGGCTGGCCTACATTGAGGTCAAGGTGACGGGGCCGAGCATTGACCTGCACTCCGGGGTGTACGGCGGCGCGGTCAACAACCCCATTAACGAATTGTGCCGCATGATCGCCAAGTTGCAGGATGACGACGGGCACATCACCATTCCGGGGTTCTACGATCAGGTGCGTCCGCTGGATGAGGCGGAGCGGGCAGAGTTGGCGCGGATTCCCTTTGACCTGGAGGCGTGGAAGGAAGAGGCCGGAGTCAAGCAAGCCTGGGGCGAGGCGGATTACACGATCATTGAGCGCACCTCGGCCCGCCCCACGTTGGACGTGAACGGCATTTGGGGCGGATACATCCAGCCGGGGGCGAAGACGGTGCTGCCCAGCGAGGCACACGCCAAAATCTCAATGCGCCTGGTGCCCGATCAAATGCCGGAGGAGATCACCGAGCTGGTGAGCGATTACCTGCGCGAGATCGCGCCGCCCAGCGTGAGCATCGAAATCCAGCCGCTGCACGGCGGGCACGGGGCGATCATTGACCGCAACAGTCCGGCGATGCGGGCCGCAGCACAGGCTTACGAGCAGGTTTTTGGCAAGCCGCCGGTGTTCGTCCGCGAGGGCGGCTCCATCCCGGTGGTGGCCGATTTCCAGCAGATTTTGGGGATCGAAACGGTGTTGATGGGCTTCGGCTTACCGGATGATCGGTTACACTCACCCAACGAGAAGTTCCACTTGCCCAACTTCTATCGGGGCATCGAGACAGTCATTCATTTCCTCACCATTATGGGGCAAAAGTAACCGGCCGGTGCGCCGAGTCTAGCGAAGTAGTCACAGTTTGAAGGAGATTGCAAAATGAACTGGATCGAACGACTGTTTGCCGGGACGAAGGCTGCGCCCATCGCGCCGGGGTTGTACCACGCGATGCGTGAAGCTGACGGTCGCTACGCTCGTTTCCATTTGCGCGTGGAGCGCGACGGGAGCGGGATGCTCATCGCCAATGCAGCCGCTGCCGCGCGGCTTTCGTCCAGCGGGGTGATCATTGCTAAGGGGCTTTTGGACGGGCTGAATGAAGGGGAAATCCTGCAAAAACTGCGGCGGCATTTCTACGGCGTGGATGAGACCACGATGAAAGAGGACATCGCGCGGGTGAATGAGTTAATTGCGCGGCTGCAATCCCCCCACGATGAGTACCCGATATTCAACCTGAAGGGCGCGGGATTTTCGCTGCACGAGGCGCAATTGATCGCGCCTCTCCAGGCGACGATCCCGCTTGGCCCGGCGGAACAACTCACGCTGATCCTAGAGCGGTTGTGGGAGATCGGGGTGCCCAACGTGACTTTTTTGCTTGCGCCGGGCGAGGACCTCGCGGACCTGATACGAGGCATCGAACGGGCGGAGGATTTGGGGATGATCGCGGGGGTGCGGGCTTGCGCCCACGACCTGCCGGCGGGCGATGGTCTCCAGCCACTAGTCCAGGCCGGAGTGGATCACGTGACTTTGCTCTACGCCTCGGCAGCGGCGGAAATCCACAATAGATTGTGCGGGCCGGAGGATCACGCCAAGGCCCGCGCCCTCTTCGCCTGGCTGGAAGAGCACGAAGTCTGCGCCATCGCGGAGATGCCGCTGGTGGAATCCACGCTGGAGCACCTGGATGAAACCATCGCCGACATGGTCGGGTTGGGCGTGGACAATGTGACCTATGTGGCTTACGCCAGCCGGGATGTGGATTCGTGGCAAGATGATCCGGAGATTCTCCACGCCACCGCGCTCCCGCAAATCGCGCTCTCGGCAGCGGCGGCGGCGGACGAAGCACAGTTGCGCTACATCTGGCTTCCGCCGGTGCAACGAGACGCTCGGCTCACCTGGCAGGAGCAGATCAGCAACGGGCCGCGCTGTACCGCCGACGTTGCGATGCGCGTTGAGCCAAACGGCGATGTGATCCCGCCGCACGGCCCTTACCGCGCGGTGGGGAATCTGCTGACCGATGAATGGAAAACCATCTGGGGGCATAAGGCGTTCCGCCTGTACCGCGAGAAAGTCGCGCCATCGCTGGAGGAGAGTCTAGAACTCGTCCCCGGCATGGCCGTATGGATGCAAGAGGAGGTGGGACTATGAAACGCTTTTTCCGTTGGCTTGCCTGGATCGGGTTGCTGGGGAGTTTGCTGCTCTGGAACGGGACCACCGCAGCTCAGACGTATGCTTTCCAGGTGCCCCAGATCAAGATGCAGGTCTTCATCAAGTCAGATTCGTCGGTGCGCATCATTTACGACATCACTTTCAAAAATGAGGGGGACACCATAGACGTGGTGGACATCGGGACACCCAACGACCATTACGACATCTCCAATATGTCCGCCTCAATAAACGGCGTGGGCTTGGGCGACATCCGGCCTTCAACGTACATTGATACCGGCGTGGAAGTCCACTTGGACGGGCAAGCGATCCGTCTGGGGCAGCAGGGGACGCTGCATTTTGAGTTCACGATGCCGCCGGGGCTGGTGTATCAAGATACCACCGATAAGACCTACGCTTCGTTCCGCATCACGCCCACGTGGTTCGACCCGGATAGCGTTCGGGGAGATACCGACTATATGATCGCCATCTATCTGCCGGAGGGCGTCAAGCCGGAAGAGGTCAAATATCAGCAGAAGCCCTTTGACGCCAAACTGATCGATGCCCAAACGGGACTGACCGTGGTAGGCTGGAAATTTCAGGATCGGGCAACCGGCTCTCACATCGTGGGCGTCTCCTTTCCTCAAAACGGCATGAGCAACGTGGAGAAGATGTCGCTGCTCAAAATCGTCTCTATGTGGCTGGACGATCATCCGCTGCTCGTGCTGGGGATGGAAGGCATCATCTTCGTGCTGTTCACCATCCTGTATTTCCGCATCACCGGCGGCACGGGGCTGGTGTTTTACTTC
>WFQZ01000021.1 GCA_015486785.1 Thermoflexales bacterium | reverse complement strand
GGTAACATAGCAGCGTGAGCAGTGTCAGTCCGAGCATCACGATACTGAGGGTATTGAATAATTTGTCCCGCTTGCCCATAGATTCCTCCTCAGGGTCTGGCGTGCTAGTTGGTGACGTAGCGTTTGATGTCAGCTTGTGCCCACAGGCTGTCAATCCATTGTTGGACTGCGGATTCTTGATGGCGGCGCAGGTTATCGGGAGAGAGTTCCATATCAGGCTCTCGCGCGATCACCTGGATGATGTGGTAGCCCAGTGAGCTATGGACGACGCCGCTGATCTGCCCCGGTTGCAGGGCGAAGGCGGCTTCCTCCACTTCCGGCGAAGTCAGCCCGCCGCGCGGGAAGAAGCCCAGGTCGCCGCCCTTATCGCGGGTGCTGGTATCCTGGGAGTAAGTGCGGGCCAGGGTGGCGAAATCGGCCCCCGATTGCAGTTGGGCCAAGAGTTGCTGCGCTTCCGCCTCGGTGTTGACGAGGATGTGGCGGGCGTGGATGTGTTCGGTGTGCGTGGGGACGCTGGAGGCTACTTGATTGATCATCTTGGAAGCTAACATCTCGTGTTTCATCGTCTCACGCAGTTGAGCTTCGGTCATCCCCTCTTGTTGCAGCCACTGTTGGAATCCGTCGTCGCCCTTCTGCTGACGCAGGGATTGAATGTCGGCGTCAACTTCGGCATCGTCCACCGTCAGCCCCGCTTGACGGGCGGCTTGTTCAATCAACATTTGCTCAATGAGCCGGTCCAGAATCCACTGCCGATCCTTGGCTAAGGTGGCTTGTCCTTCCGGCGTGCTGGGGTCTTGACCGGCGGCGGCCATAGAGGCTTCGTAGCTGGCGATCTGCCGTTCGTATTCGGCCAGGGGCAGCGGTTCGCCATTGACGAGCGCGGCGAGGGGCACGCTGGTCGCCGTGGGGGATACAGATTGCGCTTGCATTTGAGATGTGGTGGCCTGAGCCGTCGGTGGCGGTGGGCCGGCCGGTTGGGATTTGCAGGCAGAAAGCAAGAGCAATCCGCCGATGAAGATTAAACTGCTGAGACGTTTGACAGCCATACACTCCTCCCGTGGTAAGTTTACCCCAGGCATTATAGTCTGAGGCGTGGGTTAAGCAACGGGCGGCGTGCTTGGCCGGGATATAAAAAGGCTAGTTCCCGGCTGGAAACTAGCCTTTGGCGTGTCGCAAGTCCGATTTTACGGGAAGCGCAGCAATTGAATGGCCTGCACGATGAGTTGGGCGGTGGTTTCTACATCCAGTTTGCCGGTGTTGAACACGACGTGATAGTGCTTGGGGGCGTCCCAAGCGATCTCGAAGAAGGTGCGCAGGTATGCTTGTGCCGCTTCGTCCTTGCGGCGGACGAGTTGTCGCGCTTCTTGCAGCGAGATGCCTTCCCGTTCCTTGACGCGCAAGGTGCGTGCGCCTAAGGGGGCTTCTAAGCGCACATGGAGCACGCCGTACTTTTCTCGCAGGATGCTTTGACCGCCGCGTCCCACCACCACGATGTTGCCGCGCTCGTAGGCGGCCAGGATGGCGTCTTTCACCAGGGCGACGCAGCGGGACTCGTTCAACGTATCCGCCCTGAGCGGTTGCCCGCGTTGTGCGTCCGGCGATTCGCTCACGGCGATCCCCGCGCGACGGCGGAATAGCCGCTCAATGAAGTTGCGTCGCTTGTAAGTGTCCTCGGAAAAGTCCACGATCTCGTCTTCGGAAAGTCCGATCTCGTTGGCCACGGCGAGCATCAACTGCTTATCAAAGTAGTCGTACTCCAGCAGGTCACACACGCGCCGCGCCACCTCTCGGCCCCCGCTGCCATACTGGCGGGAAATCGTCACCACGGCCATAGCACCCTCCTTGAAAATGAAGCGGAGCTTTTGCCCAGCTCCCTCCGCACGCTCAGATCACGCCAAGCTCGCGCCCGATCTTGGCGAATTTATCCAGCCCGAACCGCAAATCGTCCTCGCTGAGCATCGCCGAAACCATCACGCGGATGCGGGCCAGTCCCTTGGGAACGGTGGGGAATCCCAAGGCCATTGCGAACACGTCTTCTGCAAAGAGCTTGCGGCTGAATTCTTTGGCCAGCTTCACGTCGCCCAGCATCACCGGCGTGATGGGGGTCACGCTGTTGCCCACGTTGAATCCCAACGCTTTCATTTCGCCCTTGAAGGTCTCGGTGTTCTTCCACAGGCGATCCACCAGCTCGGTGGAGGCAGAGAGCACTTCCACGGCGGCCAGACAGGCGGCGGAATCCGCTGCGGTGACGGCGTTGGAGAACAGGAAGGGGCGGGCCTTTTGCCGCAAATAGTCCACGATAACTTTCTTCCCGGCGATCACGCCGCCCACCACGCCGAAGGCTTTGGAGAAGGTGCCGATTTCTACGTCGAATTTCCCGTGCAGCCCGAAATGATCCACAATCCCCCGGCCACCGTGACCGAGCACGCCTTCCCCGTGGGCATCATCTACCATCGTCATCACACCGTATTTTTCGGCCACTTCGTAGATTTGATCCAGCGGGGCCACGTCGCCATCCATAGAGAAGACCCCATCCGTCACCACCAGCCCACGGCGGTAGTTGGAAAGATGCTCTTTGATCTTGACTTCCAAATCCACCGGATCGCAGTGCTCGTAGACGATGATCTTGGCGCGGCTCAAGCGTGCGCCGTCAATGATGCTGGCGTGATTGAGGCGGTCGGAGAAGATCACGTCTTCCTTGCCCACCAGCGGCGGGATCGCGGCCTGATTGGCCAAAAATCCGCTTTGGACGTACAGTGCATCTTCAACGTTTTTGAAGGCCGCCACTTTGCGTTCCAGCTCCCGATGCACGGACAACGTCCCGGCGATGCTGCGGACGGCGGTCGGCCCGGCTCCGTAGTGGGCCAAAGCATCCTGCGCGGCTTTGATCAGCCGTTCGTCTCCGGCCAACCCCAGGTAGTTGTTGGTGCATAGGTTCAGCACCTTCTTCCCGTCTACCGTCATCCACGCGCCGGGGGGCGAATCTATCACCCGCAAGTTGATGAATAGGCCACTTTCTTTCAGAGCAGCCAATTCTTCCTCAATCCAAGTCAATTTTTCCGTCATGGTTTCATCTCCTTAACTTGAAAGTAATTCGGGGCATCAAAATCTCGGAATCATTGTGACTCCATATCCAGTATAGCACCGACCGTAAGGCTCAACAACTGCAAACGGCCTGATATGAGCTGACAAGTATCCTCTGCTGTTGTTAGACAACTTGCTTGACAAGGTGCTGTAACCTGGGTACAATTGGACGTGTTCACTCAGGCTTGCATCACCGATGCCGGTACTTGATCCATCCGAGGGGACGCCTAGCACCCATGGCAAAACAATTACTCTCTCTCACTCTAACGTATGATGAGGAGTACACCCGATTCCCGGTGTCCTTCGAGGGGGAAGTTTGTGTGTCACCCGATTTTGTGAATCCCCAATCCTCTATTCTGGCCGTGAGTCGGCCTCTGCTGCGACGACTCCGCCAGGCCCGTGGTCAAGCCCGCTTGCTGGGAAAGTTCCATCGTGCGGTGGACTTGTGGATTGACGGGATGGTGGTGGCGTTGGTCACCCCGGAATTGGGCAACGGGCCATTCCACTTTTTGGTATCCGCCTTGCCTGACATTCCAATGCCTTCGGCGTTTCCATATCAATGGGCCGAGGGCATTGTGCGTTTTGGGCCTTGGACGTTCCGCGCCGAAAGATTCGCGGTGTGGGAGCCGCGCTTCCCCTGGGAGACGTTCAACCCGCGCCCAGAACGCCTGACGCAGTTGCGTTTACTCGTCCGCGCGGCGGCGGAGCGGCTTACTTGGTCTCCCTTCGCGGGTTGGCTTCAGGGGGAACCGTTCCCCGTGGTGCGCCAACTCCTGGGGGCGTTGCGGGAAGCGGATTTCCCAACCGTTCGCGCTGCCGCCGGACGACTTGCCGGGTGGGGCCGGGGGTTGACCCCGTCGGGGGATGATTTCCTGGCCGGGGTGATGCTGGCGCATTGGACGACGGGGCACGCGGAGCGGAACGACGCGCTCTGTGCGGCGGCCCTGCCACACACGCACCGCATCAGCCTGTCTCTTATACACATCTCCGAGCCC
>WFQZ01000020.1 GCA_015486785.1 Thermoflexales bacterium | reverse complement strand
GCATCAGTCCAACCGGCGGCGTGTCGGCTAGTGCAGGTCGTAAGCACTCCCGCCGATAAACTCGCGGATGTGCGAGGTCGGCGGGATGCACGATTCATCTTCCACCGGAATGGTCGCTTGCAACAGTTTGTGGACCCGCTGCGCCCGCAGGAAAGCGTCCACGTGATTGGGATCGTCGCGGTACTGCTCCACCCACTTGGCGAAGTATGAGTACAGGTGCGCCCGCATCAAGGGGATTTCGTAGGGCGTGGCCCCGTTGACGATGTAATCGGTGGTGTTGACGTAGGGGATGATGTGCCGCAGTTCGCTGCTGCGGACGTAGTGCCAATGCTCCAAGGTGCGCTGCGGGTCAAAGGCTCGCTCTCGCGCGTCGCGCATCATGCGGCGCATCAACCGCAGGTCGGTGAAGCGGATGTACTGGTTATCGGGGCCTTTCATCTGGAGCAGCGTCTCAATGTAGAGTTTGAACTTCTGTTCATCGGGGACACCGGCGGTCATTTTCCCGTAGAGGCCGTGTAGACTGTCAATGAGGATGATGTCATTCGGCCCGATCTGCATCGGAATGGCGTCCAAGGTGCGGTGACCGGTCTTGAAGTCGTAGTACGGCCCCTGGATTTTCTCGCCCGCGATGAGCTGCTGCAAGTGCTGATTGATCAAATCCAGGTCCAAGGCCTGCGGCGTCTCAAAATCGTAATCGCCGTACTCGTCGCGGGGATGCACGTCCAGGTCAAAGAAGTAGTTGTCCACGTTGAGCGCGACCAGGTTCAGCCCGGCGGCCTTGAGGTGATCGGCGATCTTGGCCGTGGTGGTCGTCTTGCCGGAGGAAGACGGCCCGGCGATGATCACAATCCGCACCTGATCCCGCCGCTGTTTGATCAGCTCGGCGGCTTGGGCCACGTCTCGCTCGTAAGCCTCGTCCGATTCCTGCACGATTTCGCAAAACTCCCCTTTGGCAATGCGCTCATTGAGGCGGTAGATGTTATGGACGTTGTGATCCACGGCCCAGTTGAGGATCTCCCAGAGCTTGCGGTAGGGGATGTTTTCCGGGTCACGCTGAGATTCTCCGCGCTGGCGGCGGCGGCGCAGGCGAGCGCGTTCCTGGCGGTAGAGAATGTAGGCCTTGGCGGTCTTGGCGTGCCCGGTTTCAATGAGCACCTTTTCCACGATGTCTTGAATCTCCTCCACCGTGGGGATCTTGCCGGGCGGATAGGTATCGCGGAATACCTGGATCACCTGATCGGTGAGCCGCGCAGCCGTTTCGCGATCCCGCCCCCCCACGGCGACGGCAGCGCGATAGATGGCGTTGGTGATCCGCTCGCGCTTGAAGGGCACGACTTCTCCGGTGCGCTTGATGATCTGCGTAATTTCGGGACTCATAGCAACCTCCTTTTTTGAATGTTAAACGTCTGGATCAAGTGTATCGGCATTGTATCACGGATGCTCGCTCTGCGCCAAGTAGGCGCGGATGCGTTGGAAGATCTCATCAAACATAGCCATAGTCAGCCGCCCGGTCTGGGTGTTCTGGCGGCTGGGGTGATAGGAGGCGATCAGCCAGGGGCGTCCGGGGCCAAGCTCCGCGCTGACGCCGTGGCCGAACTTGAGGCGCGGCGGCGCGTCGCCCTGCTCGCGGAGCAAGCGGAGGTAGCCATCAAAGGCCACCTTCCCCAGAGCCAGCACGACGCGCGTTTGGGTGAGCAAGGCCAGCTCCCGCGCCAGGAACGGGCGGCAAGTGGCGAGTTCCTGCGCGGTGGGACGATTGCGCGGCGGCACGCAGCGGGCCACCGCCGTGATGAACGCATCGCGCAACTCCAAGCCGTCGTCTGAGGCGGTGGCCGTGGGGCGGTTGGCGAATCCCGCGCGGTGGAGGGCGGCGAACAGCGTATCGCCGGAACTATCGCCGGTGAACATCCTGCCGGTGCGGTTGGAGCCGTGTGCGCCGGGGGCCAATCCGATGATGACCAGCCGCGCGTGCCGGTCTCCGAAGCCGGGCACCGGCTTGCCCCAGTAGGATTGCTCGCGGTAAGCGCGGCGTTTGGTGCGGGCGACCTCCTCACGCCAGGCCACCAGCCGGGGACAGCGGCGGCAAGCGATGATTTCACGATTGAGTTGTTCCCAAGCATCTGTCATAGAAACCTCCTACGGCCTGATTATAGGCCGGAGCTTGGAAGAGGAAACCCGCGCGCCGAATTCATCAGAAATAGACCGGTGTAAGCTCGCCTTTTTCGCTATGATTATGATTGTCGTAAACGATTACGCCACAAATGACTATGACGAGTCAAGTTTTGGGCCGCTGCGGCGGGGTTAGAAAATGGGTCAAACGATAGATGTGGCGCGAACGCTCATCCCCAGGTTATACAGGTAGCACCTACAAGATGTGTTACACAAGGCCAAAAAGGCAATCTTAAAACTTCCAGCTTTTAAGGAAACACCCCCGTTTTAGCATTGCCTTTTTGGAGCACTCAGGCTAGAATAATGCCATCTGCTACAGGGGACTCCATCCCCGAGGGGCGGCCTAAGCCCCTCCGCACGTAGCCCTTGAGTCTATTTTTGCCCATCTGAGTATTGTGCTGCGTCACTGCGCCAGGGAGTTATGTATGTCTGTGTCTGATTGCCAAAAAATATGGAAGGCCGCGCTCGGCGAGCTGGAGTTGCAAATGGCTCGCGCGACCTTCGATACATGGCTGCGAGATACGCACTGCCTGGGCGTGGAAGAAGGCGACGTGCTGATCGTCGGGGTGCGGAACGGGTACGCGGTGGAATGGTTGACCCATCGCCTGTACAAGGTGATCCAGCGGACGCTGCACCGCATCACCAGCAAGCCGTGGCAAGCGCGGTTCGTGGTGTGGGAAAATTCCGCCGTGCCGCCGGCGACGCCGGAGGCGTTGACGCTGCCGGCCCCGTCGCCGGTCGCAACCCCCGCGCCGATTCTGAATCCGGCGTACACTTTCCCGGAGTTCGTGGTGGGGCCGAGCAATCACCTGGCGCAAGCAGCGGCGCAGTTCGTAGCGGAGCAGCCCGGCCAGCTCTACAACCCGCTGTTCATCCACGGCGGGATCGGACTGGGAAAAACGCATCTGCTGCAAGCCATTGGCGCGTCCAGCCTGCAAGCGGGGCGGCGGGTGGTGTACGTGACGGCGGAGACCTTTACCAACGAGCTGGTGGAAGCGATCCGCACCAAGTCCACAGGGCGGTTTCGGGAAAAGTACCGCACGCCGGATGTGCTGTTGGTGGACGACGTGCATTTCCTCATCGGCAAGGAAAGCACCCAAGAAGAACTGTTCCACACGTTCAACGCGCTGCACGATGCTCAGCGGCAGATTGTGCTCAGCGGGGATCGCCATCCGGCTGAGATGAAGGCCGTCCCCCCACGGCTGCGCTCGCGGTTCGCCTGGGGGCTGGTCGCCGATGTCCGCGCTCCGAGCTACGCGACGCGGCTGGCGATCTTGCGGGCTAAGGCGCGGCGGGCGCAAGCGTCCGTGCCGGACGAGGTGTTGGAGTACATCGCCACGAAGTACGAGCGCAACGTCCGCGAGCTGGAGGGGGCCTTGAATCAAGTGCTGGCCTCGGCGAAGCTGCTGCGGCAGCCGCTCACCCGTCAGACGGCGGCGGAGGTGCTGCCGCAAGCTCGCGCCCGCGCGATGGAGCTGACGCCCGCCCAGGTGCTGGAGACGGTGGCCACTTACTACGGCGTGACGTTGGAGGATTTGCGCGGCTCGCGGCGCAGCCGTCAGGTGGCCTTGCCCCGTCAAGTGGCGATGTATCTGCTGCGCGAAGAAGGCAAAATCTCCCTGCCGCGCATCGGGGCGGAGCTTGGCGGGCGCGACCATTCCACGGTGCGCTACGGCTGTCGGCGCATCCAAGCGCGGCTGGATCGTGACGATCAGTTGCGGCAGGAGATCGCCACGCTCAAGGGGCAACTGATCGCGCAATCACTGCCCCGCCGCTGAGAAAGCAAAACGGCCCCGAAGTTTCCCCCGGGGCCGTGCTGAGAGATCAACGTTAGCTACGCCACAAACTCTGCTCTTTCTGCATAAAAGCCATCCGTTCCTGGGGCGTCATTTCGGCCAAATTGACGTACAAATCGGTCCCGAAGGGCTGCACGGCTTTCGCCAGACTGTTGATCATATAATCGCGCACCGCTTGCGGGATGCCCATAAAGGGCAGGACAAGCGTCAGCGTGACGCGCTTTTCATCCGGCGAGTAGCTGATGTCGCGCACCATTCCCAAGTCCACCAGCGAGCTGGCTATTTCTGGGTGTTCAACTTTATGGATTGCCTCTACGATTGCTTCTTGGGTAACCTCGGTCATTGTTCACTCCTTGCAAATGATAAAACTCAAGTGCCCCTATCATAGCGTGGAAAGGCGCGAGGGGAAGTGAGCCGGTCATTCATTGACCAGCGTGTAATAGCGCGGGAAGGCTCGCGGCGAAGCGTTGGCCAGCGGGCAGACTTGGGTACAGGTGGCGCAGTGTCCACTGGTGGCGCACGGCGGCGTCGGCGGGCGGACTTCGCGCAGTTTCCCTTGCCGGACCAAGGTGGTCAGCATCCCTTCCAACGCGCTGCGTTCCACGTCAAGCCGCCGCGCCAGCGCGTCCAGGCTGAGCGTGCCGTGCGCGGCTCGCAGTTCGGCCATAATTCGGCGCAGCATCTCAGCCCAACCCCAACAGAACGCCGACTTGGAAAACCAGCACCGCCATCAGCCAAGCCAGCGTCGTCTGCCCGGCGATGCTCACCCACATCCACTTGACGCCCAATTCCTGCTTTTCGGCGGCGACGGCGGCCATACACGGGGTGTAGAGCAACACGAACAGCATAAACGAGATCGCGGCCAAGGGGCCGTGCCCGTTGCTGCTCTGGTCGAAGGAGCGATGCAGCGCGAGCGAGAGCCGTCCGGTGGGCGTGTCTTGATCCGCCGGCGCGGGCGGCCGGCCCACAATGGCCGGAATCGCCTTGATCGTGTCCCACGTCGCCTGGATGAAGCTGGAGAGGATGAAGCCCAGGTCTTTGAAGAAGGAGCTTTGCTCAACGTGCATCGTCTCCGGCTGATGCGGGGCGTAGGCTTGCGCCAGGCTGCTCACCACCACCTCTTTGGCCAGGAATCCGGCCACCAGTGCGCTGCTGGCTTCCCAGGTGCCGAAGCCCGCCGGCTTGAGCAGCGGGGCAATGTCCTGCGCGATGGCGGCGAAAGCACTGTCGGCGATGTCCGTTTGGGCAAATGAGCCGTCGCCGCGCACCGGAATCGCTTGCAGCAGCCAGAAGAACATGCTGGCGGCCAAAATCAAAGTGCCGGCCTTGCGGATGAACGAGCCGGTATGCTCGCGGGTGTGAAACCACACGGCCTTGAACGTGGGCATACGATAGGGCGGCAATTCCATCACGAAGGGCGACTCTTCCTTTTCCTTGAACAGCGAGTTTTTGAGCAGCAGTCCCAGCAGCAACGCCACCAGCACCCCGACCACGTACATCCAGAAGACCACGATGCCGCTGTTTTGGGGGAAGAAAATCGAAGCAAAGAGCACGTACACCGGCAGCCGCGCACTGCAACTCATAAACGGCACCAGCAGGCCGGTCAACACGCGATCTTGCTCGTTATCCAGCGTGCGCGTGGCGAAGAGCGCGGGGACGGAGCACCCAAAACCCAGGATCATCGGGATAAAGCTCTTGCCGTGCAGCCCCAGCACGTGCATCAAACCGTCCATCACGAAGGCCGCGCGGGCCATATAGCCCGAATCCTCCAGCACGGCCAGCACCGCGTACAGCGCCGTGAGCACCGGCACGAAGACCAGGATGCCGCCGACCCCGGCGATGATTCCCTCCACGAACAGATGCTCGACCCACGTATTGCCCAAGCCCGCCAGATGCACCAGGCTGACCGTCCAGCGGGTGATCGGCCCTTCAATGACCGCGCCGATCCAGTCCATATACGGCGCGGTGACATCGGTGGTGATCTTGAAAAGCACCCACATCACCACCAGGAAAATCGGCACGCCCAACAGCGGATGGGTGACGAATTTATCGATCTTGTCGGAGCGGGTGATGCGATCCGGACGGGTGTAATGCACCACCTCCTTGACCAGGCCGTGAATCCAGCCGTAACGGCGGTCGGCGATGATCGTGTCGGCGTCGTCGCCGTAGACTTCGCGCAAGTGGGCTACGCTCTGCTCGGCCAGCTCCAACAGAGCCTCTCCGTGCGCCTCCCGCTTGATCTTGGCGATGATGTCGCTGTCTTCCTCCAGCAGCTTGATCGCCAGCCAGCGGGCGTTGTAACGCTGCATAAGCTGGGGATGCTGCTGCTCAATGGCACTTTGCAAATTGACGATCTCGTTCTCCACCTCCCAGCCGTAATCCACCAGAGCGCGGGCGCGAGTGTAAGCCAGCGGGTGATCGGTGCGATGTCTCTTCTCACTCATCGGTTTGCCTCCTGCGGACGGGTGACGGCGGCGACGATGGCCTCCTTGAGCTGCGTCAGTCCCTCGCCGGTGCGGGCGGTGGTGGGAATGACCGGCACGCCCAGCCCCGCGCTGAGCTTGGGGATGTCAATGACGATGCCGCGCGAACGGGCCACGTCGCTCATGTTCAACGCCATGAGCACATTGGCCCCCATCTCCAAGAGCTGCACCACCAAATACAAGTTCCGCTCCAGGTTGGAAGAGTCCACCACCACGATCACCACTTCCGGTTGCTCCTGGAGGATGTAATCACGGGTGATGATCTCCTCCATTGAGTAAGCGGTCAAGCTGTAAGTGCCCGGCAGATCAACCAGCGTGAAGGTCATCCCCTTGTACGTCCACTGACCTTCCTTCTTTTCAACCGTTTTGCCGGGCCAATTGCCCACGTGTTGATGTGCGCCGGTGAGCGCGTTGAAGATGGTGCTCTTCCCGGCGTTGGGATTGCCGGCCAGCGCGATCAAATGCGTTTCTGACATGTCATCCCCCCGCCGGCTCGACCATAATCTTGTGCGCTACGCCGTGCCCCACAGCCATACGCGCATCCTTGACCGCCAGGATCAGCGGCCCGTGTTGATTTCGCTGCAACACGCGGATCACCATTCCGATATTGATGCCTAAATCAGCCAGACGGCGGCGCAATCGCCGACCTCCGTAGATAGCTATGACGCGCACTTCCGCGCCCACCGCAGCTTGTGTCAATGGCATAGATTTCCTCCGATGTGGTAAAGTTTGGCCGGGAGTCATAGAGTTCATTGTGCGTGTTGCGGGGGAATAGGGCGGCCCTGAGCGGTGGTGCGCGGATACCCCAGATAAGCATCCAGCCGATCCGCCACCTCGCAAGGTGTTACGTGCTCCAACTGACAAGCGACAGCCTCGGCCTGGACTTCGTCCAAGCCCAACTTCTCCTCCAGGAACACGACCCACAGACGGCGGCGGCGCAGCAGCGAACTGATCTGCGCCTCGCCGCCGGCGGTCAACAACACCCCTTTGTAAGGGATGTACGTGACCAAGCCCTTGTCCATCATCTTGTGGCACATTTCGTTGACGGAAACAGGCGAGATCGCCATCGCCTCCGCCAGCCGCGAAAGGGAAACCGGCGTTTGGGCGTCTTCCCGCAACTGCACCACGCGCAGCAGATACATCTCCGTACTTTCACTCATTGCCCCGACCTTCCATTTTTAGGTGCGCCTTAATTTTAGCGGAAACGGCGAATAGGTCAAGGCTCAGCGAGGAACGCGGCTCAGGGCCGCGCGGGCAGTTGGCGGATCAAGGTGAGCACGGCAGCTTCATCGCTGCCCCACACCAAGTAAACCGTATCCAGGTGCCGCCAGACGTACAACGCCCCTTGATTCCCGGCCCACCAATGCCCCGGCGGCAAGTCCACCGGACGCGGGGTGCTGTGTACCGCGCCTTGCAGCAGAGGCCGGGGCATCAATCGCAGCAAGAGCGCGTGAAAATGCCCGGCGGCCAATCCCGAATCCCAGGACACTTGCCACAAGGCCGCGTAGGCTTGATCGGGGCCTTGCCACAGTTGCAGCAGATCGCCGCCCCAGTCGGTCGCGTCGTGCTCGCCGTACTTGCCCAAGCTCCAGGAGCGCAGAGCTTGCCCCAACAGAGCCTCTCCGAGCGTCTCGCTGCGGGTCAAAGTCCAGCCGTGCCCCAGGTCGACGGCAAGCGGCGGCAGCACTTGCGGTTCGTCCCCCTCCAGGTAACGCCGGGGATGCAACAACTGCTCCGTGGAGCGAGGCGGACGCAGCAACGCTTGGTTGAGCGTGCTGATCCCGCCGGTGGCGTACAACTGGGCGGCGAAGCGATTGCCCAACGTCAGCGGAAGCCGGGAGAGCCGTTGCAAAGTGTCCGTCTCCGGCGACCAACGGGGCGTGGTGGCCTGAAGCACCGCACTGATTTGGGTGCCCGGCGTCAAGTCGGCGTAGCGCGAGAGCGCGAAGCACGCATCCCCGTCCCCTAACGCTTGCAGAGCCAGCCGCCGATCCAGCGTTCCGGCCTCCTGCCGCAACTGCGGCAGCTCGCCGATTTGGTCGGCCAAGGCGCGGGCGTACCCGTAAGCGAGTTGCAGCTCCAGCGTGGCGGGATCGGCCTCCCAATCGCGCCGCAGGTACACCTGCCGCTCGGCGGGGATGTAGATCGCGGCACTCGTCTGCGCCTGGGCGCGGGGATCAAAGCGCACCGCTTCGCGCGGCCAGAGCGACAGCAGGCGCAAGATCGTCCGGTCGCTCTGGGGGAACGGCGGATGAGCCATCGCCTGGCGGTAGAGCGCGACGGTCATATCGTGGAAGTCAACCGGCGTCAGCGGCGTATTCCAGCGCGGGAGCAAACCGCGAGCGTCGGCGATCCGCTCGGCGATGGTGCCCGCCTGGGCCGGATCAAAGGTCGGGCGCGGGGACGGCGTCGCGT
>WFQZ01000019.1 GCA_015486785.1 Thermoflexales bacterium | reverse complement strand
TCTGTTGGCCGACCGGCGCGTAGCCGCAGAACTAACCAAGCTCCTGACACGAGGGCATCACCCGGATGCGACGGTGCTGGCTGCTGTCTGGGCCGAACAGGTAGGTACCAAACGGCAAAAACTGCAAGCGAAAGCGGACAAAGTAGCCGCTGACTTTTTGGCGGCGCTGGATGACGAGCTGAATGCCCCCGACGTGCGTCCGGCCCTGGCAGCGTTGCGCGGCAGCCGGGATTTGCAGGCCCTTGCCGACCAAGGGCAGGTGTTGCAGGGGTTGGTGGAGGCGGTGTTGCAGCGCCTGGATGCGCAAACGAATCTTCTCGCGTCCCAGTCGCAAATCCTGGAAGTCGCGGCTCAACAGGGGTTGTTGCGGGTCGAAAAAAGCGTGACGGTGCACGGGAACGTCTCTCAGGCCATCATCATCACCGGAGACGGCAACAAAATCACGGTGCAGATGACGCCCGAACTGCTGAAATTGCTAACCAACGCCTCGCCAGAGGGCCGCACGGCAACCATTCACCAGAACTACCTGAAAGATCTGCTGGGGCAGGACTGGACTACCGTGTCCATGCACCTTTTCGCGCCCAAAGACCCCAGCCTGGGCAAGCTGGTAAAACTGCCCGACATCTACACGCCCCTGCCCGTGAAATTCGAGCTGACGCTGAAATTCGACGAGGAAGGACGACTGGCGGACTGGTGGAGCGGAAGAGAGCAGACGCCTAAGCTGGGGGATGAAACTCAGGCAATGGCGGCGCAAGCACGCGGGGCGATGTATGGAGAGCGGGCTAAATTACGCGCATGGCCGGAAATGAACCTGGACGAAGCGAGCTTACGCTCCCTGGTCGAGATAGCCGAGCGCACGATTGGGGAAAAGGATCGAGCCGGGGAAACCATCACCTGGCAACCCGATGCCTGCCACGCCGCATTGGTGCGCCGCCGCTTCGTGTTGGTAGGCGACCCCGGCAGCGGCAAGAGCACCTTCCTTCGCCATCTCGCCCTGAGTTGGGCCGATGACCTCCTGGCAGGCATGGGGGACGGGCGCTACGGTGGCATGGCCAACCTACCCAGCCGGAACGACGCCTACACGCCTATTTACATCGAACTCCGCTCCCTGCCTTTCCCCGAACTGCCCGCGGACCAGAATCAGGCGGCAAAGATGCCCGGCCTCTCCTTTTTCAGGGACTATCTTCAAAGCGCCCTGCCCGGCCCCCAGACAGAAGAGACCATTGAGCTGTTGTTCGATCGGTTGCACGAGGGCAAGGCCGCCATCTTGCTGGACGGCCTCGACGAAATACCCCAGGCCGATGATAACCGGCGGCGGGGACAGGTTCACGCCCTCGTCGACGCCCTCACTACCGAATTCTCAGACGCCCCCATCATCATCGCGGCCCGGCCCTATGCCTACCGCCAAAGCGAATGGCAGTTGGAAGGCCTTGGCCGCACCGAACTGGCGCCACTGCCCCGAGACCGCCAGGCCAAGTTGGCTGAACATCTTTTTGCTCAGATTTCGCCCCAACGGGCCGAGAAGGAAACCCGGGCATTTGTGAACGCACTGCGAACCGTCCTGGAAGACCTGGCCAGTAATCCCCTGCTGCTGACTTTGCTTGTTGTGATTTGGGTGCGGCGTCATCCCGACGAGCAGGGGTTACCCGACACGCGCAGTGAACTGTATCGCCGCGGGTTGACTTTTTTACTGGAAGATTGGGTGCAAAACAAGAAGAAAGGCTTTTCCATTGAAAAAACGTTGAAACTGAGCGTGGCTGAATTGTGGCTGGTGTTGCAACTGGTGGCCGCCCAGGCGCAGGAGCAACGCAAAACCAAAGGTGAAGACAGTATCATCGTCGAGGCAGATTTCTTCACCGCATTACGGGCAATCAGACGCGGGGATGCCGCCGATCCGCTGGTGGAGCATCTGGAAGGGCAGGCGGGGGTGTTGCGGGAATTGGCGGAAACAAGCCCCGGCGCCATGTATGCACCCTTCACTAAACGATTCCGTTTCCTCCATCAATCCTTCCAGGAATACCTGGCTGCGTGTGAATATCTCTATCGAAATCAACGAACGCATCGCCCTGAGCTTATTGTGCCTGTATGGCGGCGTTTTCCTGATGGACTGACCCAGGCGGTGCTGACCGCTCCCGACCTCTGGAACAACGTCCTGCGCCTGGCCGTGGACGAACTCTTCCACCAAAGCCGCCGCGACAACGCCTGGGAATTGTTGAGCGGCATCGCCTTGCCCTATCTGGAAGATGAGAACGACTACCCGCTGGCCCATCAGGCCGCATCGCTGGCCCTGTACATCGCCGAACGAGAGCGCTTTTTCGAAAGCTACGGCCGCGGGCGGGATCGAAGACTGCGCAGCTTCTACGAGGACCTGCAACAGGCCGCGACCAAAGCCCTCACCGACATCGACAACTTCCGCTCGCCCAAGTATCGGGAC
>WFQZ01000018.1 GCA_015486785.1 Thermoflexales bacterium | reverse complement strand
GGAGCACAAAAACTTGATGGGTATCCCCCGCGAACCGACCATTTTCGCCGAGGTCAACAAGGTGGTGGCCTGTACCGGCGTCGCCATCACCCCCGGCGGATGCTCTTGGCTGCACGCCGTCGTGCAGATTGAAAAACGGAGCGCGGAAGATGGGCGGCTGGCCATCGAAGCGGCGTTCCGAGGCCATCGCTCGCTCAAGCACGTGGTGATTGTGGATCGTGATGTGGATTTGTTTGATCCAGCCGACGTAGAATGGGCCATCGCCACGCGCTTCCAAGCCGACCGTGACTTGTACGTCTATCCGGATCGCCCCAGCTCCAGCCTCGACCCATCCGCGCGGCAACAGCCGGGGCAGAAAGCCCGCACGGCGAAAATGGGATTGGATGCTACAATCCCTTGGGGCGCAGACCGTCAAGGGTACACACGCCTAACCTGGGCGTGATGATTCTAGTCAACATGGAGGGACTATGAACACCTTTAACCGCATTGTGATTGTGTTGCAACTCTTGCTTTTCATCGTGTTGATCACCATTCTGGGCGTCATGCCCCATCGCATTCTCGCCGATGTGGGCCGGTGGATGCAGGATTGGGGATATTACTTCAACAGCATCTCCGTCGGCGCACGCTTGGCCGGCGGCATCTTCATCGCGCTGATCTTTGATGCTATCGCCGTCTTCCTGCTCTACCTGGAGTTGCGCCGCAAGAAAAAGAAGTTCATCCGCGTGCAACAGATCAGCGGCGGGATGGCGACCATCAGCACCGAAAGCATCATCCAACAGCTTCAGTACAAGCTCGACCCGATCCCTGGGGTGATCAAAGTCGCCCCCACCATCAATGCCAAGGGGGACAAGGTGCAAGCGGTGGTTGATGTGGAAGTCGCCGCCGAATCCTCGGTGCCCGATATGGCCGCCAAGTTGATGGCCGCCGTTCAGAGTGTGTTGATCGACGACCTGGGCTTGCAGGTCTACAAGAAGCCCCAGGTGCAGATCAAGATGGGGTCGCCCAACATCCGGCCCCCGCAGCCGCAGACCCCGCCGCCCGCAGTTCCCACCTTGCAGCCGCCGGAGAGTATCAGAAAGCAACGCAGCGTGTATCAGAGCGAGCCGGAAGAAGGTGATGAACAACCGTGACCGCCGATGCCCCGCGCTTGGCACCTGATGCCTTGCTCGAAGCCTTGCTCTTTTCCGCGCCCCAGACGGTGACGCCGCAGGCTTTGGCCGACGCGCTCGGCTGGACGGTGGAGCAAGTGCAGCACACGCTGGCGCAGCTTGAAACACGCTTGCAGAACAGCGGCTTGAGAGTGCAGCGGCAGCGCGGACACGTACAACTCGTGTCCGCGCCGCAAGCCGCCCCGTACATCGAGAAGTTGTGGGGGCTGGATGTACACTTAAAACTTTCGCCCGCCGCGCTGGAAACCTTGTCCATCATCGCCTACACCCAACCGGTCACCCGCCCGCAGATTGAGTCGGTGCGCGGCGTGAACTCCGGGGGCGTGCTGCGCACCTTGCTGCTCTCCGGGCTGATTGAGGAGCTGGGCCGCGCGGACTCGGTGGGGCGGCCTATCTTGTACGGGACGACCGGCACATTCTTGCAACAGTTCGGCTTGACCAGCTTGGAGGAACTTCCCCCGCTGGAGCAAGCCCCCAACCAGAACGAAGCTGACTTGTGAACTCAGCCAACGTTAGGAGCTTATCAAATGATCGCCCCGCCGGGGCACGGAGCGTTACACTCGCTCTGCGCCGCCGGCGGGGAGCAGCGACATCCATTTAACCATCAAGTAAAGGGGGGAGACGTGGCCGGCAATCGCTTACGTTTTGAAGAATCTATCCAAAAAGCCAGCGACCTGGTGTGGGCCGAAAAATGGCCGGAGGCAGTACGCGCCTACGAACGAGCACTGGAGGAGTTCCCCGATGAAGTTTCCGCGCTCTTGGGCTACGCCTGGGCCTTGCTCAACGCCAAGAGGCTGGATAAAGCACTCGTCGTCTATCGCAAGCTGACCAAACTTGACCCCCAGGACCCTGGGCCGTTTGAGCGCATCGCCGAAATCCTCGAAAAACAAGGGCAACGCGACGAAGCGGCGAAGATTTACCACGAGGCCGCCTTGCGCTACAGCAAACAGGGACTCAGCTCAAAGTTTGTCTCCAACCTGGAAGCCTCGGTCCGCCTGCAGCCCCACGACCCGCAAGTGTGGGCGGAGCTATTGCAGCAGTACCAGACTCAGGCCGACATAGAAAAATCCGTGTTGGCCGCCGTGTGGCTGGCTTACCTGTACCAAGATGAACACCGCGACTGGGCTATTGAGGTGTGCCGCCAAGCTCAAGAGTTCAACTCCTACGACCCCCGCATCGCTCAAGTCCTGCGGATGCTCCAGAGCCACCAGCCAATCCAGCAGCCCCCGCCGATTGGTGAGCGCATCCCGATGCCCGACGAGACGCTCGGCGAGGGCGGCGCGGAGGAGGAAGAAGAGGAAGAAACGCACAGTCCGGTAGACATCACCCGCAAGCGTGCCCTGGAGAAACTGGCCGAATCAATCTTTGAGGAGGATCGTCCCCAAGTGCAGGGACTTTCCAGCATGGAGGTGGATTTGCTCATCGGCCAGGCGATTGACGCCCAGACGCGCGGCGACCTGGAAAAAGCCCTCAGTGCCTATGAAAGGCTCTTGGAAGCCGGGGTCTCGCTGCCTTCCATTCACTTCAATCTGGGGATGCTGTACAAGGAACAGATGCGCTTTGATGAAGCGATCCCGCAACTGGAGAAGGCCTTGCGCGACCCGGAATACGTGTTGGGCAGCCATTTCGCACTGGGAGAATGTTACCAAGCCCAGGGCCAGTTCAGCGAAGCCCTTCAGCACTACTTGGAAGCGGTCAAGATTGTGGACCTGGGGACCATCCAACGGGAGCAGGCCGACGACCTGATCCGCGTCTACGAGGGGCTGGCGCAGAGCTTGATCAACACCGGCAAGCCGGAACGAATCCAGCAACTGGGGCAAACGCTGGTGGAATTCCTGAGTCAACGCGGCTGGGAGACGGAAGCACTCCAAGCCCGCAAGCGGCTGGACAGTCTGGCCGGCAGTGGGATGGTGCTCAGCCTGGCCGAGCTGATCAGCTTGCCCGGTTCGGAAGACATCTTGCGCTCCGTGGCCCTGGCTCAGGAGTATCAACGCCGCCGCAAGTTCTACTGTGCCCTGGAAGAGTTGTTCCACGTGCTGAGCAAATCCCCGGACTATCTGCCGCTGCACTACATGTTGGGCAACCTGATGCTGGATAACGAACAAGTGGAGCTGGGGCTGAAGAAATTTCGGATGATCGCCCGCACCTACGAGATACGCGGGCAAGACCGCCAGGCCCTGGCCACGTATCAACAAATCCTGCGCTTTTCTCCGCTGGATATTGACACCCATCGCATTGTGGTCGACCTTTTCATCCGCCGGGGGCAGATAGACGAGGCTCTGAACCAGCTCTTCCAACTGGCCGACGCTTACTATCAACTGGCGCAGCCGGATCGCGCCCGCGACACATACGCCGAAGCCCTCAAGCTCGCGCCGCAAGGATCGGCCAAGAAGAACTGGAAACTTCGTATCCTGCACCGCATCGCCGACCTGGATACCCAACGGCTCAGTTGGAGCGACGCGGTACGCGATTATGAGCAAATTACGCGCATTTCGCCTTACGACGAACGCGCCCTCATCGGCCTGTTTCGACTCTACCCCCGCATCGGGAAGACCCGCCGGGGCATCGGGGCCTTGGATCGCTTGCTCAAGCACTACTTGGAAGAGCGCAAAGTCTCCAAAGCCCTGGATATGCTCGAAGACCTGATCGCCGAGACGCCGGATAATATCGCCTTGCGCAGCCGCGCGGCGCAGTTGTACTTGAACCTGGGGCGGCGCAAGGAGGCCATTGAGCAACTGGATGCCCTGGGAGATTTGCAGTTGGAGGCCGGGCAGAAGAAAGCTGCCGTCAAAACGATCAAGATGATCCTATCGCTGGACCCGCCGAACCGCGAAGCCTACGAAAGCCTGTATCGTGATATGGCCGGAGAGCCTCCACCCGCCTAGCTCCGAGGAAGCCAATCTATGTGGAATATCGTATGGCTCATTCAGCGTTTAACGTGGGTAGACGCGCTTGATATTTTCCTGGTAGCCAATCTTTTCTTCTGGACTTTCTACGCCTTGAAGGGCACTCGCGCCGTGCCACTGGTGCGCGGGATCACCGCCTTGCTGGTGACGTTGGCCTTGCTGACGCGCCTGCTTCCCTTGCGAGCCTTCACCTGGCTGGTCAACGAACTTTTCCCCGCGCTGGTGGTGGCGATTCCGGTGCTCTTTCAACCGGAGTTGCGCCGCGCCCTGGAGCAACTGGGGCGCAGCCCGCGCCTCTTCACCCATCACGTGGACCGCGAAAACATGGAGCACATCATCGCCGAGGTGCTCAATGCGACCGACTATATGGCGCGGCGTAACGTGGGCGCGTTGATCGTGTTTGAGCGGCAAATCGGCCTACAGGAATACCTGGAAACGGGCATCTACCTTGACGCCGAAGCCTCCGCCGAACTCTTCACCACCATCTTTGACCATCACACCATCTTGCACGATGGCGCGGTGATCATCCGCGACGGGCGCGTGGCCGCTGCGGCTTGTGTGATGCCGCTCACCGCCGCCATCCTGGCCGATAGAGAGTTGGGCTTGCGTCATCGCGCCGCCCTCGGCATCTCCGAAGAGAGCGACGCCATCTCCGTGGTCGTCTCCGAGGAGCGGGGCGCGGTCTCGCTGACGCACAACGGGCGCATCATCCGCGACCTGGACGCCAAACGGCTGCAAGCTCTGCTCTACGCCTTCCTGCTGCCCGCTCCGCCCCGTCCTTCCCGCGCCCGCTTCCCCGGCAAAGCCCTATCACTGTTCAGGAAAGGTAAAAAATGAGCCGTTGGCTAAACGAAAACTTGAGCTTGGCGATCATCTCCTTGTTGCTGGGGTTCTTCTTCTGGGCCATCGCCACCGAGGCCGAAGACCCCACGATTGAGGAGACTTACCCGCAGCTCCTGCCGGTTGCCATCGTGGGATTGCCCGATCGGCAGATCGCCTACGGGGCCGAACGATCCCACGTCCGCGTGACGGTGCGGGCGCCCAAATCCGTGTGGCAGACGTTGCAAACGGATGATTTCCGCGCCCAAGTGGACTTGTCGCACGTGGCGACCGGCACTATCACCGTGCCCATTCACGTCACCTTGAACAAATCCCCGGCCACCATCGTCAATGTCTCCCCGCCCAACCTCACCTTGCACGTGGAGACAATCGCCGAAAAGACCGTGCCCGTGGTTGTCCAGCAAGTCGGCACGCCGGCCATCGGCTATCGCGCCGATCTCTCCATCGTCGTGCCCCGCATGGTTCAAATCCAAGGGCCGGCCTCGCTGGTGACTCAAGTAGTGCATACCAAAGTGGTGGTGGATGTGCAGGACAAATGGGAAGACGTGCAGGTGGACGATCATCCTGTGCCGGTGGACGCCGAGGAACATCAAGTCCCGCACATTGAGGTGATCCCCGATACTGTTACCGTGCGGGCGCACATCCAGGAGCCGGGCTATCTGCGCAACTTGCCGGTCAACATCACCTTGGAAGGCAATCCCGCCCCCGGCTACCGCATCGCCAACCTGAAGGTTTCCCCGGAGATCGTCACCGTATTCGGCAGCACGGCAGCCGTGCAAAACGCGCCTCGCTTCCTGCAAACCCAGCCCATCAGCCTGACCGGAGCGACAACCAGCCTCACCACCAGCCTGGCCTTGCAGATGCCGGAGGGACTGTACGTCGTCCAGCCGCCCACGCCTTATGTGACCGTCAGCATCGCCATCGCCCCCATCCAGAGCAGCCTCACCCTGGAAATCACGCCCACCATTCAGGGGCTGAGCAAAAACCTAACGGCTACGGTGGAAATTGACTCGGTGGTCGTCCTGCTCAGCGGGCCGCTGCCGGTGATGGAAAACCTCACCGCCGACGAGGTCAAATTGCGGCTTGATATGACCAACTTGCAGCCGGGGGAATACACTCTCAAGCCCACGGTGATAGTTTCCGACTCCATCGCCATTGAAAACCTGATCCCGGAATCTATTCCGGTGAAGATTGAGCCGCTTCCCCAGCGTGAAGAGCGACCTTGATTTAGCGGTCGCTCTTCGTGGGGAGGTTGACATACGCCATGTGCGGGCGGAAGACCTGTTCCAACGGCCTCTGCCCCAGGACGCTGGCTACCATCAGCCCTTCCCCCAGGGCGTAAATCGCACTGTACGCCACTACCGGCCATTGCCGCAGATAAATCGCCAGCCACAACGTGACCAGCGCGTACAGCCCGATGAAAATCTCGCCACGAGTGGCCTTGTCGCGGCGCAGGCGATACCGCCGTCCCTGCCAACGCCCGGAGCGTCCTTCCAGGCGGAACTTGGGGGTGCGCACGAATTCCCCGCCCCAGTGCAGGAAACCATCCAGCAACGCCAGCGTGCAACTCCAACTCAAGCCCACCCCCAGCAGCATCAAGCCGGGGTAGGCCAGAATGTGCCGGGGCCAGTCGCGGTACAATTCAATCTGCCCCAGCACATACAACAGCGGCGGAATCGATGCCACCGCGCCCAGGAAAGGGATGATCCCCGGCAAGTGCGGATGGTAGAGCATCATCGGCAGCGAAAGCACAATCATCATCAGGAACAGCGATTGCGTGGCGTAAGCCGAAAGCTGCAACAGCACCATCACCTTCTGCCGGCGGGTCAAGCGCGGCGAGCGGAGAATCGCCGCGCCCAGCTTTCGTAGCACCTGCGCCGCCCCTTTGGCCCAACGGTACTGCTGCTGCTTAAACGCCGCCGCCAACGGCGGCACTTCCGCCGGACATACCACCTGCGGCAGATACAGCGCGTGCCATCCGGCCATCTGCGCCCGCAAGCTCAAGTCCAAATCCTCGGTCAGCGTGTCGGCCTGCCACCCGCCGGCGGACTCAATGGCCGCCCTGCGCCACACGCCCCCCGTGCCGTTGAAGTTAATCAGCAAGCCGGAGCGGTTTCGGGAGATGTGCTCCACGGTAAAATGCGCGTCCAAGATCAAAGTCTGCGCCTTGGTGATCATTGAATAATCGGCGTTCAAATGCCCCCAACGGGTTTGCACCATCCCCAGCGACGCATCGGCCACAAAGTGCGGCACCGTCCGCCGCAGGAAATCCGGCGGCGGGGCGAAGTCGGCATCAAAGATCGCGATAAACTCCCCGCGAGCTTGCCGCAATCCCTCCGCCAACGCCCCGGCCTTGTGCCCGGTGGGATGTTCGCGGTGCAGCATGTAGATCGTCACCCCTTGCTCCTGCAAGCGGCGGACTTCCGCTTGCACCAGGGCCGTTGTATCATCATCCGAATCATCCAGCACCTGAATTTCCAACCGCTCGCGCGGCCAATCGAAGGCCGCCACCGCGTTCAATAGCCGCTGCACCACATACCGTTCATTGCGCAGCGGCAACTGCACGGTCACGTAAGGGAGCATCTCTTCTGCCACCGCCGGCGGCTGCGGCAATGGCTCCCGCCGATGCCACAGATAGAGCACCATCAAGATAGAAATGTACACTGCGTACAACGCCATTCCCGCCAGCGTTACCGTGTACAGATATTCAATGAGCGTAATCCAGATTTGCACCCTGCATTCTCCTGTGTGGGGCCGGTTGCCCTAATGAACAAAAAACCGGCCACGTAACCGTAGCCGGTCTGAAAAAACGACGCTCATTTGCTAGAAAGAAATCTCCGCCGCGCTCTCCCACACTCCGTGGATGTTGCAATGCTCCAGAGCGATCAACGTCCCCGGTTCGTTCACCGTCATGGAGAACGAGGCGACGGGATGAGCGTACACCGGCCCGGCGTTCGCGCCCTTGGCCGAAGCCCCGTGCCCGGTGAAATCGAAGTGCGCCACCTGATAGAGGAACTTGCTCTTCTCCGGCTTGAAGTACACATCGATCCAGGCGATATGATGCTCGGTCGTATTGGGGTGCGGAATCTCCTTACCCACGCTCACCGTCACCATAAACGGCTCGCCGGCCTTGATCGTCTCCGGCAACTCGATCACCGGAATGTGCTTTTCCTTCTTCCAATCTGCTGCTTGAATATGGTCACCGAACTTCATCACTGCCTCCTCAAATTAAAGATTCATACTTGCCGATCATGCTTCCATTTTAGCACAACTCGGCAAAAACAAACACTCGCGCCCGTCTCGCGGCCTTCGGGGGCGATTTGGAGTAGAGGACTTTCGCGTCAGAGGTTGCGGTAGCAACATTTTTGAATATGATAAAGTCATCAATGGGGAACAAGCCCGTACATCATCCCTAATAAGCCCCGCCCAAGGAGCTAGGTTATGGCCCCGAACCCAGAGATAGACGTACAAAATCTGGATCGCGCAATCAAAACAGACCTGAGAAACGGCCTCCCCACGCTTGTTCTGGTGATGGCGGCTCTGTTTGCCTTTTACAGCGTCTGGTATGGCCTGGAATGGCCCGATCCTGTGGCCAAAGTGATGTTGCCCACGACGTTGATTTCGGGCAGCGTGATGGGCGGGTTGTACTTCGTCTTGCGCCGCTGGGAAATTCCGCTGCGTTATGAATATCCGCTGCTGGCCATAATCAGCGTACTGCTCGCCGGAGCGACTTCGCAACACGTCCTCTTGACCCAAGACCCTACTATCACCTCCAACATCGCCTTGTTGATCGTCGGGCTGGGGTTTTACGTCCTTGCGCCCTGGTGGTGGGGCGCACTCGTCGGGGCCGCGACGCTCAATTGGGTGCTGTTGGCTCAGCACTTCGGATTCCCCCCGGTGTGGCAGCATTACGCTTATTCCATCGTGGCCGCCATCGCGCTATCTCTGGCGGTCTTTTTAACCCGTCGGCAGACATACCGGCGGTTGGAGTATCTGCGCCGCTTGGAGCAACAGCAGCATCGTAATATGGAAGCTGCTTTGCGCACCAACGAGCGCATCCGCCGCTCGCTGGAGGCCACAATCGGCGTGGGGCAGCATATCTCCTCCATGCTGGAGCTGGATTCTCTGCTCCAGCACGTGGCCGACTTGCTGCGTATGCGGTACGGCTACGAGTATGTGGGGATTTACGTGCTGGATGAAACCCGGCAAACGCTTCAGTTGCAGGCCGCAACCGGCTCGGCGGGACGGAAACTGTTGCAACGCGGCCATCAAGTGCCGGTGGACGGATCGGGCATCCTTTCGTGGGCCGCCCAACATCGGCGCGTGGTCGGTGTCAACGACGTGCAGAAGGACGCCCGCTACGAACCCTTGGAAGAGTTGCCCCGCACCCGCTCCGAGTTGGTGCTGCCTCTGCTGGTCAACAACGCTTTATTGGGGTTGCTGGACATCCAGAGCACCGTCACCGCCGGATTTAACGAAGAAGACGTGCGGGTCCTACGTTCGCTGGCCGGGCAACTGGCCATTGCGATGCAAAACGCGGAACGCTATCAAGTCGAACGCCGCCGCCGTCACCTCACCGAAAAACTCTACCACGTGGGCAAAGCTCTCTCCAGCACCCTGGATCGCAGCGAAGTGCTCAACTTGATTCTGAAGCTCCTGGCCGATCTTGTCCCCTATGATCGGGGCGCGGTGATGTTGCGCAACGAAGTGCCCGATCACGAAGAACTCATCTTCGCCGCCGTCTACGGCTTCCCCGAAGACAGCAACCCGCTAGACCTGCGCATCCCGATCAAAGAGCACGATGTGTTCCTGGAAATGTGTGAAACCCAACGGCCCCTGGTCGTCCAAGATGTGCAGCAGCGGGGAGATTGGGAGTACGTGGAAAACCTCCCGCCGGCACGCTGCTGGGTGGGGATTCCGCTGCACCACGGAGGCAACGCGATAGGTATGCTCTCGCTCACCCGCGAGAAGCCCATCCCTTACACCGAGGAAGAGGTCAACCTGGCGGCGGCCTTCGCCGGGCATGCCTCTGCCGCGCTGGCTAACGCCATCCTCTATGAGAACCTCACCAAGTTGAACGAGGAATTGGAGCAAACAGTCAACCAACTCCAAGAGCGCACCGAGGATTTACAACTCGCCTACGCGCAGCTAGAGCGGCTCGACCGTACCAAATCCGACTTCATCGGCGTGGCCTCGCACGAACTACGTACCCCGCTCACCGTCATCAGCGGATCGGTGCAGATTCTGCTCAGCGATCCCGCGATCCAAGCCAACTCCTTCCACCAGCAGATTTTGGAAGGGGTGAAAACCGGCGCGGAACGACTGGGTGCTGTCGTTGAGAGCATGGTGGACATGGCCAAGATCGATGGCCGCGTGCTCAAACTGCACCCGGAACGGCTGAACCTTGCCCTACTCGTTGCCTCGGTTCACCGCTCACTCAAGGATGCCTTCTCCCAGCGCAGATTGACCTACGTCAGCAAGGGGCTGGAAGAACTCCCCAAAATCGAAGCTGACCCGGAGTCACTGCGCAAAGTCTTCCATCACCTGCTGGTCAACGCGATCAAGTACACCCCCAACGGCGGCACGATCACCGTGGCCGGAGAAGTCGTCCCTGCCGGATCGCCGCATCTTCCTGAGGGCGGCATCCAAATCACGGTGCAGGATACCGGCATCGGCATTGACCCCAGCGTCCACGAGCTGATCTTCGCCAAGTTCTATCAGACCGGCGAACTCGCGCTACACTCCACCAGCTCCACCAAATTCAAGGGCGGCGGGCCGGGCCTGGGATTAGCCATCGCGCGGGGTATCATTGAGGCGCACGGCGGCAAGATTTGGGTCGAAAGCCCCGGCCACGATGAAGAAACCTGCCCCGGCAGTACCTTCTATATCCAGTTGCCCTACAGTTCGCGCACGCTGCTCAACGAAACAGCAAACGCTCCCGCCGCTTGACCCTCGCTTGTCTAACCACCGGCTCTGCGTTACAATGGTACGCACAGAGGTGGAGAAATCACATGAACCCCCGAGCCTGGTGGCGTCGGTTCCTGGTGATGATGTTGGTCTTGCTGCTGGGAGTCCCACCCGTACACGCACAAACGCCAACACCGGAGCCGGAACCTGATCCCGTATCAGAGATACTCTCTCGCCTGTCCCCCCAAATGAAGGTGGGACAGTTAGTGTTGGTTTCCTTCCCCGGTACGGACGTGGGCGCGGATTCGGAGATCGCCACCTTGATCGGCCAATACCACATCGGCGGCGTGCTGCTCAGCCCCCAGAACGGCAACTTTGACACCACCCCCATTTCTCCCACCGGCTGCATCTCGCTGACCACGCAGCTTCAGCGGTGGGCCGAGCCGTCGCTCCAGGACGCAGCGCAAACCCCGATCACTGAGAGCCAAGCCGTCAGCAGCACGCCCTACATTCCCTTGTTCATCGCCGTATCGCCGGGCGTGGACGGCGTACCGGTGACCTCCTACATCTCCGGCGGGACAACCTTGCCCACGCCGATGGCCCTCGGCGCGGCCTGGGACTTGCCTCAGGCCGAAGCGACGGGCAGCGTGCTGGGGAAAGAACTGGCTGCGCTTGGCATCAACCTCTACTTGGGGCCGAGCCTGGACGTGCTGAACACGCCTCGGCCTCACGATCCGGCGGACTTGGGCACGCGCTCCTTCGGCAGCGATCCCTTCTGGGTTGGAAAACAGGGCGCGGCCTACATTCGGGGATTGCACCTGGGCAGTCAAGGGCGCGTGCTCGCCATCCCCCGCCACTTCCCCGGCTTGGGGAGCGCGGATCGTCCGCTGCAAGAGGAAGTCTCCACCGTCCAAAAGTCGCTGGAGCAGCTCAAACAAATCGAACTGGCGCCTTTCTTCACCGTGGCCGACGGCACAGCCGGAGAAACCAACATCGCCGATGGCTTCCTGGTGACCCACATTCAGTATCGCGGCTTCCAAGGGAACATCCGCATCTCTACCCGCCCGGTCAGCCTGGATGCCCAAGCCCTCAAGCTGATTATGGGGCTGGACGAGATCGCGCCCTGGCGCAGCTCCGGCGGGTTGCTGGTCTCCGACAACCTGGGGATGAAATCCGTGCAGCGATTCTACGACCCCTCGGCCAAGCAATTCAACACCCGCCGCGTGGCCCAAGAAGCTCTGATCGCCGGCAATGACCTGCTGCTCCTCGATCACTTTGCGCTCCAGAACGACTGGGATGCGCATTTCCGCAACGTGCGAGACACGCTGGACTTTTTGACGCTGCTCTACCAAAGCGATCCGGCCTTCCAAGACCTTGTGGATCGCGCCGTTTATCGCATCCTGGCCGCCAAACTGCGCATCTCTCCCCAATTTGACGCGCCCCCGGCAAATACCTCCCCCGCCGATTTCCTGGAGGCCTCGGACGAAGCCCGCAACGTCAGTGCTCAGGTGGCGACCAAAGCTCTCACGCTGATCGCCCCGCTTTCGGAGGACTTGCTCCCCGCCCCGCCGCAAGGCGGCGATTCGTTGCTCATCTTCACCCAGGAACAGACCATCCAACCGACCGAGGAGATGCAGCCCCGCCCTTTGCTGGGCAGTCAAGCGATAGAAAACGCCATCCGCCGCTTCTACGGTCCTCAAGGGACGGGCATCCTCTCCGGCCGCGCCGTGCATAGCTTCACCTTCGCTCAACTGCGGGCCGCCCTGGCCTCCGCCGCCACGCCGCCGGCCCCGGATAACGGCACGCCCACTCCCACCTTGAACGACACCATCTTGTACGCCCTGCAAAAAGCGGATTGGATCATCTTTGCCAGCACCGGCATCAACGCCAACGACCCTGATGCGCTGGTGCTCAAGGACTTCTTGGCCCGGCAAGTCAACTTCGTCACCGCCAAAATCGTCGTGCTGGCTTTTGGCCCGCCCTATGAGCTGGACAGCACCGAGATCAGCAAACTGGATTTGTACTACGCGCTCTACTCGCCGGGGACGCCCTTCGTGGAAACCGGTGTGCGGGCTATCTTCCGCGACCTGCTCGCCACCGGCGCGTCGCCGGTCAACATCCCCGCGCTCAACTACGACCTGGCGACTCAAACCATGCCCGATCCGCAACAAGTGCTCACGCTCAAGCTGGTGGATACCGGCGGCGAGGAGCTGACCCCGCTCCAGATCAACGACATCCGCAAAGGCGACACGGTCAACCTGCAAACAGATACCATCCTGGATCGCAACGGCCATCCGGTGCCGGACGGCACGCCGGTGGACTTCGTGCTCTCCTATCCCCAAGAAGGCATCCAGCAGATTGAAAACACGGTCACGCGCAACGGCATCGGCAAAGTCTCCGTGACTTTGGAGCGAGAGGGGCAGCTCAATATCACCGTCCACGCCGCCCCTGAGCAAACCTCGGTGCAGCTAGAGC